>NZ_JASNVW010000004.1 GCF_030186535.1 Ignisphaera cupida
GACCAGCACCCTTCTTCTTAATTATCTGAATATTGTCTAAATCTACATACCATCTATCTCCTCTCTTTTCAGCTACTTGCTTAATAGCCTTTACAACAAGATCAGCTATATGTTCTCTAGCACCATGAACAGCTTTGCTAGTTAATGCAGATAATGCAGTCTTTTTCAAAAGCTCATCAGCATTTGGATCTTCAACATTAACAGTTTCAGCAATTGATTGAGCAATTTGTATTGCATAATCCAATGCTCTTTTGTATCCAGATACTATTGTTGTTGGATGCAAACCTTTATCTAATAGCTCTTCAGCTCGCTTTAACAACTCTCCAGCAAAGATTACAGCAGTCTTGGTGCCATCACCAGCTTCCTCATCCTGGCCTTTAGCTATTTGAACAAGCATTTTTGCAGCTGGATGCTGAACATCCATCTTATCTAATATTGTTGCACCATCATTTGTTATAGTTACATCGCCTAAGGCATCTACAAGCATTTTGTCCATGCCTTTTGGTCCATATGTTGTCTTAAGCATTTCAGCTATCGTTAAAGCCGCCATCATATTAGCGCGTAAAGCATCTTTTCCAGCACTTCTAGATGTCCCCTCTTTCAATATTATGACAGGTATTCCAGTTGGTTCATATACAGGTTGAGCTGCTGCCATTAGATATTACACCTCTATGGGTAGTGTATTAAAGAGGTTCTATATAAGCTTTCATGCTTACTTCAGAAAAGCTTTCTACAGCTTTAAAGTTAGTATTAAATATCAAGTGAGTTAATGCAAAGCTAAAAGATAAACTAATAAGCTTGTACATAATTTACAATAATGTGTAAGCTAAAGTCAAAGGGGTCAGTAGTGGGTAAAGTTAGAATTAGTGTAGTAAAGAGAACAGCTCGCAAGTTACTTCAAATGTATCGTAATGAGTTTAGTGAAGACTTTCAACATAATAAAGAAATTGTTAAAAAACTAGTAAATACACCTTCCAAAAAGCTTAGAAACCAAATTGCAGGCTACATAACACACTTAATAAAAGTTGAAAAACGTAGAGAGGCATTGACGCAACAAGGATTGCAACAATAAATTGAAAAACATTAACTGGGGTGTGCTAAATAGCAAAACTAGTTTTTCTTGGTCATTTGAAAAATGTTGCTAATGTTTCATCAATAGAAATCAAGCTTAGCGAAAAAACTAATTTGAAAGAGTTTTTCCAAATAATCCTGGATAGATATCCTCAGCTAAAAAATTTATTAAGTGAAACCTCTCTTCATGAAGGAGAGTTTCTCATTCTAATCAATGGAATTGATATAAGAGTTTTTAACGATCCCTACAACGAGATTATTGTTGAGGATTCTGATGAAATTGTTTTTGTACCTGTAACACATGGAGGATAGGTGCATATCTGGCTTGTATTTTGCATTCATACATTTGAATTCCTGTGAAAGCTTATGCAATGTATTAAGTGAATTGCATGGTCATGAGGAATTTAAATGCATTACAACGAAATATTGTTCCTTGCCTTTGCAAAGCCTTATCATAGCCTTTGAAAAGTCTTTGAGTGCATTTAAAAATAAAGAAAATATTGCGAAAAAACAGGATCTAGAATTACTTATTAGATTATTTGGAATGAGACAAATAAAAAAACTGTTAAAGTTGATAAATGAAGAAATTTGTGTAAGCCAGAACTATTATGTGACGTTACTTTATATAAATAACTCATTGAAAGACGAAGAAATTGTAGATATAGGAAATATGTTGGTACGTAAAGCAAAAGAGCTTAAATGCAAAGTTGTTAGCATTGAAGATCTTGCTGTCGATAAAAATACTATTTCAAATAAATGCTATGCAGTGACAAAAACTTTATTTATTAATTGGAGTAATTACTGTAATGAACAGGTATTGATAGGAATTAGTGGCACTTCTGAAGTTCTTATTTTATAAAATAATATGCACTTGTTTAGAGAAATGCTTTTATTTACTCACTTGTTGTAGGATTGTTATGAGGTGTTTGTAGAATGATATTTGAAGAAGAGTGGGAAGAAGAGGAAGAGTGGTGGGAAGAAGAAGAGGAATGGGAAGAAGAGGAGTGGTAGCAAAATAATGAATTAAAATCGGTAGATCAAAAATTAGATGAAACAATAGTGTTTTTTAAAGGTGGGATTTAAATGGGTAGAATTGCTACAATAGATTATGAATTATGTCAACCTAACAAATGTGGCATTCCCTGTATACGTTTTTGTCCCATTAACAAAACAAGACCTTATAAAGCAATAGAGCTTAGTTCAGAAAAACAAGGAAAGCCTGTAATATATGAGGATAAGTGTATTGCTTGTGGAATATGTGTTAAGAAGTGTCCATTTAAAGCTATACACATAATCAATATACCAACTGAAATGGAGGAAAAAATTGTTCATAGATATGGGGTAAACGCTTTTAGTTTATATGGATTGCCAATACCCGTGGAAAATGAAGTTGTAGGTATATTAGGACCTAATGGAGCTGGAAAAACAACGGCTATGAGAATTCTTTCAGGGTTCTTAATACCAAATTTTGGAATTTTAGATAAAGAGCCTTCGAAAGAATATGTGCTTGAAAAGTTTAGAGGTACGCAACTCTATGATTACTTTAACAAGTTGTACAGTGGAAAAATTAAGGTTGTGTATAAGATTCAGTATATAGAAGCAATTCAAGCATATGTAAAGCAGGGAATTGTTTACGATTTGCTGAAGAAGTTTGATGAGAGAGGAATATTGAAGGAGGTTATAGATTATCTTAATCTTGGAAACATGTTGTCAAAAAATGTGAAAACACTTAGTGGAGGTGAGTTGCAGAAACTTGCTATTGCAATAGCTTTAGAGCGTGATGCAAATACTTATATTTTCGATGAGCCAACAGCTTTTCTAGATGTGAGAGAACGAATTAATTTAATGAAAGCCTTAACTGAGCTAAGGCCAAGAAATTGCTACATTTTTATAGTAGATCACGATATCATGTTTCTAGACTATGTAGCTGATCTTATAGTAATAACATATGGTGTTCCATCAGTTTTTGGATATTTCTCAAAAACATATTCAGCAAAAGCTGGTATAGACTATTATTTAAAGGGTTTTCTGCCTGTAGAGAACATGAGAATTAGAGAAGAGCAAATAACATTCAAACTACATGATACTAGAGACGATGTTATAGCAATTGGTGAAGGTGATGTAATTTTTTGGAGCCAGCTATTCAAGAAATTGGGAGATTTTGAGCTCTTAGTTGAAGAAGGTAAGGTTAAGAAAGGAGAGGTTATCGGGATTATAGGCCCTAATGCAACAGGTAAAACAACTTTTATTAGAATTTTAGCAGGTGAAATAGAACCAGATAAGGGATATGTTACATCACCTAGTTTAAAGATAAGCTATAAACCACAATATCTAAGTAGAGATAGTGTTAATTGTACAATTGTTAAAGAATGTTTAAAAGATGTGAATAAGGCTGCTCTTGAGGAGAGTAACTGGCTTTACATTGAGGTAATTAAAAGACTTGGTGTAGACAGAATACTTGAAAAAGAAATTGAGAAGTTGAGTGGTGGAGAGTTACAAAAATTTTTCGTGGCTAAAACACTAATTAAAGAAGCAGATGTTTACTTGTTAGATGAGCCATCTTCGCACATAGATGTTGAAGATCAGCTATCTGTTGCAAGAGCTATAAAAAGAATTGCTAGAATGAGGAAAACCCCTGTGTTTGTTATTGATCATAACATTCTTCTAATAGATTATGCTGTTGATAGATTAATGGTGTTTAGAGGAGAGCCTGGTGTTAAGGGTTTTGGCATGTCACCAACAGTTGTTTCAAGAGCTTTTAACAACTTCTTAAAAGAAGTTGACATAACTGTTAGAAGAGATCCAGAAACAGGAAGACCTAGAATAAATAAACCTGGTAGCTATCTGGATAGAGAACAGAAAACAAGTGGTCAATACTTTTACACAATTTAGAATGTGTTCTATTGTTTTTGATAAGTATTTTAAATAAAGTTTTAACTCAATATAAAAAGTATATTAAACAAGTTTATATTTGGAAATAAGTTATATGTATAAACTTGTGGTGAATATAGATTGGGTGAAAAGCAAACAACAACAATTTCAGTAATAAAAGCAGATATAGGTTCTCTAGCAGGACACCACGTGGTACATCCAGATACAATGGCTGCTGCTGCAAAGGTTCTTGCTGAGGCGAAAAGCAAGGGCATACTAATAGATTATTACGTCACTAACGCAGGCGACGACCTAGAGCTAATAATGACTCATAGAAAAGGTGTTGATGCTCCCGAGGTTCATGAAACAGCTTGGAACGCTTTTAAAGAGGCTGCAAAAGTAGCTAAAGAACTAGGACTTTATGCAGCTGGCCAAGATCTGTTAACAGATGCTTTCTCTGGTAATGTAAGAGGGCTAGGCCCATCTGCAGCTGAAATGGAGTTTGTTGAAAGGCCAGCAGAACCTGTAGTTATATTCATGGCTGATAAAACCGAGCCTGGAGCATTCAACTTACCACTTTTCAGAATATTTGCTGATCCATTTACAACAGCTGGTCTAGTCATAGATCCAAAGCTTCATGATGGATTCAAGTTCGAGGTATATGATGTTATAGCTGGAAAATATGTTGTGATGAATTGTCCAGAGGAAATGTATGACTTGCTTGCACTTATAGGCACACCTGGAAGGTTTGTGGTTAGAAGAGTTTATAGAAAATCAGATAACGAAATTGCTGCAGTTGTAGCTGTTGAAAGACTTAATCTAATTGCTGGACAGTATGTTGGTAAAGACGATCCAGTAGCGATTGTGAGAGCACAATCAGGTTTTCCAGCAGTAGGTGAAGTTCTAGAACCATTTGCATTCCCACATCTAGTTGCAGGTTGGATGAGGGGAAGCCACTTTGGACCACTAATGCCAGTATCGCAAAGAAATGCAAGGTGCACAAGATTTGATGGACCACCAAGAGTTGTTGCACTTGGGTTCCAAATTAAGAATGGTCGCTTAATAGGCCCAGCAGATCTCTTTGATGATCCAGCATTTGATGAAGCCAGAAGAACAGCGCAAGTAATAGCAGATTATATGAGAAGACATGGACCATTCATGCCACATAGGCTAGGACCTGAAGAAATGGAGTATACAACACTACCAGCAGTATTGCAAAAGCTGCAAAACAGATTTGTAGAGTCTAAGCTTTATCAAGTTAAAGGTCCAAAGGTAAAAACAGAGCTATTGCACGACTAAATCTTTAAACAAAATATTGTTTTTTTTAAAAATTTTTAACTACACAACCATGTGGTGATACATTTTGAAAACCCCTGTGCTTGCAATTAATTTCAAAGTTTATAATACATCATTTGGTCAAAAAGCTGTGGATATTGCTAAAGCAGGTGAAAAAGCCGCTAAAGAATATGGTATAGAGGTTATTGTTATTCCACCAGCTACAGAGCTAAGAAGAATTGCTTCAGAAGTTTCAATACCTGTATTCGCTCAGCATGCAGATCCCTATGACTTTGGTGCTTATACTGGTTGGTTGCCTATAGCAGCTTTAAAGGAAATGAATATTAAAGGGGTTCTTGTTAATCACAGTGAACACAGACTTAGATTAGATGAGATAGTAGCAATTGTTGAGGCAGCTAAAAAGCATGGGCTTGAAACATTGGTATGCGCAGACACACCAATTGCTGCAGCTGCTGTTGCAGCAATAAAGCCTACTGCATTAGCTGTTGAACCTCCAGAATTGATAGGAACAGGCATAGCTGTTTCAAAGGCAAAACCAGAAATTATAACAAATACTGTGCAGAAAGTGCGTGAAGTGAATAAGGATGTTATAATTCTTACAGGTGCTGGTATATCAACAGCTGAAGATGTTGAAGCAGCAATTAGACTTGGAACAGCTGGTGTTTTGGTAGCATCTGCAATAATGAAGGCTCAGAATCCTGAAAAAGTAATAAATGATATGGCAATGGCCGCTGCAAAAGCATATAGGAAATAAATATATAAAACTTTTTCAACATTTTTTGTTGGGGGTTGCCACGTCATTCATAACTAAAATTAGTTCTGATGTTGCAAAGCTAATAGATGAAGTTAAAGAATCTGTTGTCACAATAGTAACGGAGATACCACATCTATTCACATTATTTGGCTATAGACCTTTCACAGGTTTTGGCTCGGGATTTGCTATAGAACCTGGATACATTATTACAAATGCTCATGTTGTTAGAAATGCTGCTACTGTTAATGTGCTATATTACGATGGTTCATCAGAAGAAGCAACAGTACTAGCAGTGGATCCACATAGAGATTTGGCATTGTTAAAGGTAAGCAGAGCTATAAAACCAATTAAATTAGGAGACTCAGACAATGTTAAAGTTGGTGAATTTGTTTTAGCCATAGGCTCACCACTTGGGCTTCCGGGACCCTCAGTAACTCTGGGGGTTGTTAGTGCAGTTGGTAGAACAATAGTTGGTGAGGATATAATATTAGAGGACTTGATTCAAACAGATGCTGCTATAAACCCTGGTAATAGTGGGGGCCCCCTGGTTAATGCTGAGGGTGCTGCAATAGGGGTTACAACAGCAATAATTCCATATGCGCAGGGAATAGGCTTTGCAATTCCCATAAACACTGTGAAAAGATTTGTGGAAATGCTTAGAAGATTTGGAAGACCTGTTAGAGTATGGATAGGAGTTTATGTTGCACCAATAAACCCGTCAACAGCATTTGCATTGTCATTGCCCATTTCAGAAGGAGTGGTTGTGGTAAGAGTTGTTCCAGGATCACCAGCACATAGAGCTAGGCTAAGAGAAGGTGATGTTATAGTTAGAGCCAATGATAAAAAAGTAAAGAGCGTAAAAGATCTTAGAACAGCAATAGAAGACAGCATTGACAGAGGTTATGTTGAGTTAGAGATTTATAGAGGAAGATCATTGATAAAAATTGAAGTTCCTATTGTAGTAGAAGAACTCTAAAAATGAAACATTATCTCCAATTTTTATTTATTAGAACAACAATATCTACTTTTCATTGCTTATGTAAAAAAAGTTATATCCTGTAGAAGCTGTAGCAAAAAACTGTGGTAGCCGTGAATAAATTACTAAAAACATTTGCATTCGCATTAACTGCAGTTGTGTTATTATCAATATTATTTCTTACTTTGGATAATCAACATAAATTCAATATCATCAGTTCAGTGCCTCAGCAATTCAACTTCTTGAAGAACACAGTTAGAGATTTCATTATTAACGTTATCAGCAACTTATTTAGTTGTGCAACATGTAGCTATGGCGATACCGATTGCATTGTTATACCAGGTAAATACTGTAATGGCACAGCTGTTTTTGGAAATGAAATAATGATATTTCCAGGCACTAATGGCTCTATAGCTGATAGAGTTTACTTGCAAAGAATATATGTTGGTGTGCCAAACAACTACGCTTATGCCATAGCCGATTTCCTTAGATCTAAAGGGCTTAATGTGAATATTGATAAACAACATCTATATACAGTGGTGATTCGTATTGTTAAGCACAGCCCAGTTCAAGAAAGATGCGGTAACAACATATGTACTGTAATACATAGGGTTCCAAGTGATGAAGCTATAGTTGTTGTTGCTGTAAAGAATGAGAATGGTCGTATAGAAACTTTTATAGGTAAAGTTTTGGGGGGTAGAAATGTCAAGGTGCTCAAAGTTTCTAAGATTAGATATGTTGTGGTGAATCAATCGCTTGTTGAAGAATCTAAACAAGATTTTTCAATGGAAATAGCATCAAAATTAAATATAACTATTGAAGATGTGAAAAAATTTGGAATACCTTCAGAGACAATCAAAAAACTAGTTGTTTATTATTATAAGTTAGATGTAAATAGCTTAGATAAGGATCTAACTACAATTGAAGGCTTTGATATTTCACAAGCAGTTTACGAAAGCAGTCCTGGGTCTGTAACATATGAGCTTCGTTCACAAATAGCTACAGGCCCGGTAGTATATGCTGAGACAATACTTAGATTCACAGCCTATTGGTCTCCTGTAATACCAGAAATAGTTTTGGTGATAGATGAAAGTGAATGCAAATGTTATCTCCCACCAACAACAATGATTATAGCTGATTGTAGTCATAGAGTAGGTTTTACAGACGATAGGGTTGCGGGAAAGGCATATGGGAAATATGTTTTCTTTGTTTTACATGTTCCACCAATATATATAACGTATTGTGCTGGAGCAGAAATGGAGGTTGATAGATACACGGGTTATATATTAGCTAGAAATACTCGAGTGTGTTGGTGGTCAGGATCACCACCATATCCATCATGTGAAACTGCATGCCCTGTATATCTGTATATGTAAAGCATTTTTCAATTCTTAACTTTATAATTTCATGTTTCTGTTGCATTTAGTAAATACCTAGTCTTGTATTATCTATATGTGCAATGATTGAGTTTAATAATTCAATGTCAATGTGTAGAGAAAGCAAAATTGTTTTGGGTTAGTTTTGATAAGTTATCGTGTAAAGAAAGTAAATAAATTGTGATGGTACAGAAAATTAATGGTCCCTCCTTTGAATACAGGTAATGAGGTATGAATAACATTTTGAAGGTTGTGGAGGATTACGTGAAGAAGCTTATTGATGTAGTTGCTAATTCTGTTGTTATTGTTTCATCTAATAAAGATGTTTGTAGTGATTCAAATGTTGATGATTTTGGTGAAGCAATGGCTACAGGATTTTATGTTGATAGAAATATTGTTGTTTCTGTTTATCATGTTCTCAAGAAGAATGTTGGTAATGGTGAAGATGTTTGTATCTTGACGTTTGATGGTGATTTTTCAAGGGCTTCTATACTCGCTGATGACTCTGAAAATGACATAGTTTTTTTGGCTACAAACAGAAGTGGTAAGCCATTAGCTTTAAAAAACAATCTAATTGATATAGGCTCTATAGTGTTTTCAGTAGGTTTTGCATATGGTTTACTGAGATACTTCATAACATATGGTATTGTGAGTGGGTTGGATGTTAAGACAGTTGTAGAGAATATGGAAATTGAGGGTTTGATGTTATTGAATATGCCTATAGCGCTAGGAATGAGTGGTGCACCAGTGGTTGATATTAATGGAAATGTTGTTGGAATGATCAATTCAAGATCAATTCTCTTCAACGAACTTTCTTTAGCTATTCCATCAACTAAGATAGTAAGGGATTTAATTATGCTTAAAAGAATTGGTAAAATAGTTAATGCTAAACTTGGATTAAAGTTGCTGCAGTCCCCAAAGACATTAAAAAAAGCAGGATTAGAAAATGGGCTAATTGTTATTGATATTCAAAATAGAGAAATTAGTAATGTTTGTAAGATAGATGTTGGCGATGTCTTAATAGAAATTAATGGAGTTAAAATCAATTCTTTGGAAGATCTTCGTAACATAATAACTAATTCTATAATTAATAACCTTGTTATTCATTTGCTATTCAAATCTGTGAAAAACAATGCTATAAAACATTGCAGTATTGAACCAACGTCTTTCATAAAACAAAACAATATTTTGTAGCTATGATATTTCATGAAACTTCTTTTATTAATGGTTTTCCTCCACGTTCTCTCTCAACTTCGGATCTACTTTTTGTTTCCTTAATATTAAAGACAATTTCTGTTTCCTGAGGTACTAAGATTGATTTCTCCTCGTATATGTATTTTCCTTCACCAAGATCCTTATATACATAGATAATGTATTTTCCTTCTGGCACATCAACCTCTGCAAAGCCATTTTCATTTGTTTTTGCAGATGCTACAACTCTTCCCTCTGACTCTACGCCAACAGAAGCATTTTCAAGGTTTTTACCATTGAAAATAGATTTTATTCTAAGCTTATAATACCTTAGTTCCTTTACACATGGATTCATGCCTCTAGATGTAAAGAATGTGTTTGTTTTTTGAGCAAGCTCCTCTATTCTTTTTTTGCTTTCAGGATCAATGCTTTTATCAAACAATATTGTTTTGTAGACCTTGGAAAAAGAATCGCAAAAATCAATATATTTTTCATTATCAAAGTGAGAGGTAAGGGAAATAAGCTTATCTCTAACACCCTCTAGATATCGAAAAACATCAGAACTAAATTTAATTATATACACATTGAATACCTTTGTTAAAAACTCGTGAACTTCGTCTGAAAAACTCTTCTTTATCTCAACTTCAACTTTTTTGTATGTTTTCCAATCCTCAGTCATCATCAAACATTTCACCAAATCAACACACTTTCAGTATTAGATATTACCAGCATAAGGATTATAAAAATTTTATGAATAACTTAAGATAATTTAAAAGCTAGCATTTTTCAGTCAAAGTCTTGCTGTTCGTAACTAAAGAACATTATGAAAAATACCTGAGTTTTATTAATATATCCCTAGTTAAAAAAGCTTATAATTGTGTTCTTAACATTACAATATTGTTTATTTAGTGTTTGGATGAGTTGAGGAATCTTTGTATAAACAATTGCATTTTAATGTTGGTGTATATCTATGAAATCAGATACAACAATTTTAGTTGTAAGTGCCTCTCCAAGAAGGTATGGAAATGCAAGACTTGTTGCTGAAGGTGTTAGGAGAATTGCTATAGAGATTGAAAATGTAGAAGCTATTAAGATAGATGTTTATGACTATGATATAAAACCTTGTAAGGGATGTGTTTCAGATGATGTTAAATTATGTAAACTTCCATGTGTTATTGAGGATGATATGAGGAAGCTGTATAACCTTGTTGAGGAATCTGATGGAATAATTTTCATTACACCTGTTTACTGGTATAATGTTCCAGGGCCATTGAAAAACTTCATTGATAGGTTAACAGTATTTGAGAATGCTATTTTCATTGAAGGTAGAAGTAGGTTAGAGGGAAAAGTAGCAGGCTTCATAGCCATAGGAAACGATACAGGAGCCTTAGCTGTAATACAGAATTTAATGGCTATACTAAATAGCATGGGTGTAGCAATACCCCCATGGGCACTTGCATATCACGAATCAGAAGATGATCCCACAGAAAACAAAAGTTTCATTCTCGATGTAGCCAATGTAGTTCGAGGAGTAGTATTACTGATCAAGGCATTAAAAGGATCAGAAAAAGTTACATATTGGTATAGAACTGATGAAGAATATCAGAAAAAAGTACTGAACATATTCAAGAACGTGTCAGAAGAATTCAAAAAGCTAAAACAACACACAAACACTTAAAAATCCAAACAAAACTACTACACTCAGAAACAAAGGCGGCGGTCGTCTAGCCTGGTCTAGGACGCCGGCCTTCCAAGCCGGAGATCCCGGGTTCAAATCCCGGCCGCCGCATCAAACAATTGAGGTTTTTAATCATTTATTCTTAAAATGATTTACACGTGTTATACATAAACAAATTTGAATTAAAACCAATTGAATAAAGTATCTAAACAAAACATTATAAAAAAGCTATTCCTTAATGTATTAGGAAGGAAACAAGGAATAAGGTGTCTGACCTCCTCCCTACCTTAAATGGCGAGGGTTCCCCCAGGGTGGTTCATGGGTTTGTGGTTTACCACCTTCATCTTCATCGCTTCGTAGCTGGTAGGAGTTACCTACACTGCTCCATTCGTCCAGCGGTAGACCATAGGCGGAGCCTTCGGTCCATTACCTATCCCTCACCATGGAGAGCCTCCATCCATGGTTCTTTGGGGACTCGGGGATATGTAGAGCCCTTATTGGGTATCCCCTTATGGGGACACGTTTTATTCTACAATACTTTAAAGTATTTAGAATTTAAAAAGCTTTACCCCACCCCTGGAAGGGGGCGAGGCTTGCCGTTCTTTTGTCATGTAGAATGTGAAAACTACCATGATTGATCCTTAATTAGAATGATTAGGATTAGCATTGAAGGAATTATCGATAATATAGAATATTACTGAATGGCATAATAGCATATAAAGTTTTAAATTAAATAAAAATAATTTTTAATTGTGAAGCCATGGACTCAAAGTTACAAACAGTGTTCATATCAGTAAAGTCTTCTACCAATAGCTTCTTTGCTGAAGTAAGTAAAAGAATAGATAATAGAATAATTCTTTATGTCTATAAGTATCCCAAGGATTCTCTGTATTATGTTATAGCGTATATATCTGAGCCATTAAGTACTAATCTAATACTAGAGATTGCAAGGAATTATCGAAATAATATTCTTAAGATGCACAAATATACATATTTTCAAGAAACATATTTAACAATAATTAAGCAGCGATGTGAATTTTATGAACTTCTGGAAGACTACAATGTTGCTACTTTTGTGCCATATACTATTTATAAAGGTCAAAGAATATACTGTGTATGTGGAATTGCAAAAGATATTGATAGATACGTTGAAAATATGATAGCTAAGTATGGAAGGAAAAACATCAGCATTAGAAATGTTGATCCACATGTTTGTGTTGAATATCAGTTAAAAAATATTATAGATTCTTATATTTTTACAATGTTGACAGAGAAAGAAAAGCGGCTTCTTATGATGGCCTTTAAACAGGGCTACATATCTTCCAGGAGAAAGATTAACTTAGAAAGCCTAGCTGAATCACTTGACATAGCTAAGCCCACAGCGAGTTTAATGCTTCGTAAAGCTATTGAAAAAATACTTAAAAGGTTGATTGAATCAAGGCTTTAACATATTAAATAGCTTATATTTCTTGTTATTAGTTGTGAATTATTTTAATGCATTTTATTTACTTATTTTCATTTACTATATAAGCGCATTCAAGGCTATATCATTAACTTTGAATATGAAAGGCAAGAATAAATGTTGTTGACAATCAGAAATTAACAAGGTGATATAATACTATTCATATCAAAGATATACAAAAATTTATTCTTATTGAATTATGATTATGTTATCGGTTTATAAAATACTTCATTTTTTGTAAGCAATTTCTTTAATGCATTAATCATATGATTTATGTTCTCTTCTAGTTAATGTTCTCTTGTATGTGCCTTGGAAATCACATAAATCTTGCATTAAATATGTTCATGTAACTTAAAGTCCTGCATTTATTCGTAGACATGGAATAATATCATAATTAAAAATATGATGTGATATCATTTATTTTATTTAGCGAATCTAGCACCTCTGGTTAATGTCGAGGCAGCGGCTATTAGTATAATACCTGTTATTATTTGTTGAATAGAATATTGTGTAAACCCTATTAATAGAAGAATATCTATTAGTAGTGTTAATGTAAGAGCTCCTAGAAATGCACCAAAGGGATTTCCTATACCACCAGATAAAGCTATGCCGCCTAATACACATGAAGCTATTGCGTTTAATTCATATCCATAAGCAGTCCAAGGATCAATAGCTAAAGCTCCATGACCTATGTGTATAATTCCTCCTATACCATATAAAAGCCCTGCAATAGCAAATCCAATGAATTTTACTATATCCGCGTTAACACCTGCTATTCTAACAGCCTCTTCATTTCCACCAATAGCATACAAGTATCTGCCAAAAGTAGTGAATTTAAGTAATAGGAATATTGATACAACAATGAGAACAACTATTATGGTACCTATTGGTACAACACCTATTGGCATAGCTAGAGTTGCATAGGGTATTAACCCATATAGCAATTTTCCTGCAATAAGCCATACCACAACAGCTCGCCAAATTATCATACTTGCTAAAGTTCCTACAAAAGATAATATTTTTAATTTTGCTACCATAAATCCATTAATCATTCCTATAAGCAGGCCTATAAGAATACCTACCAATATAGCTAATGGAAAATTACCATATGTCAGATATGTCAAGGCAGAAAGAACTGCAGATGCTGCAGTTGCTGATCCTGCAGAAAGATCAATACTACCCATTAAAATAACTATCATCTCTCCCGTGGCTATCAATCCTAAAGGAGCTACAAACTGTAATATTAGTTTTTGATTAGATGCTGATAAGAAATAGTGAGGCGCTAAAATGGACCCTGCAAAATAAAGCATTATTACAACAGCTAAAGGTCTAAAGGCTTCAGATAACATAATCCTTGATAAGAATTGATATAATGCTGTACCCTCTATGCCTAACCTCTTCACTAAACTCATATTTATTTTTATTTCTCTTTTACTCCTAATACTGAGACCCATTTAACTCACCCATATTACCAAATGCAAAAATTAGGGTTAAAATTATAATGCATATTTTACTAAGGTTTCTCTATCTATATCTGCTCTTTCAAGTATTGCTTTTATTTTCCCATCTTTCATAACAGCAATTCTATCAGCAATTCCTAATGCTTCATCAGGGTCGCTTGTCAACCATAGTACGGTAATATCTTCACTTATTACCATATCACGAGTCAGTTTTCTTATTTCTCTCTTTGCATATATGTCTAGTCCAACTGTAGGTTCATCTAATATTATTATCTTTGGTTTAGAAAGCAAGGCTCTACCAACTAATGACTTTTGTTGATTTCCTCCACTAAGTTTGGTTATTAAAGCATTTAAGGAGGGTGTTATGATATTTAATTTATTTACAATGGTTTTTACAGCTGTGATTTCCTTCGTATTATCAATAAAGATTCCTTTACTAAATTGTTCAAGTGATGATATTGTAATATTCTGTGAAACTGTAAGATTATGTATTAATCCTTCATTACGCCTATCTTCCGGAATATAAAAAATGCCAAGACTTTTTGCATGATTAGGTGATTTTATTTTTACTTCCCTCCCCATTATGAGGATTTTACCGCTTTTAATCTTAGTTAGACCTATTAATGTTTTTCCAAGTTCTGTCTTTCCAGAACCCATTAAACCAAAAATTGCTGTAATTTCTCCTTTGTATATATTAAGATTAATATTGGCTAGCGGTACCTCTACTGGTGATTTGGGAATAGTTGATAAATTTTCTATTCTTAGGATTTCCTCCTTAGTCCTACTAACTTTTGTTTCATGTACGTCTTTAACATAGTAAAACTCTTTTGGATCAATGCCTAATATAGCTTCAATTATATCATATTCACTTATTTCACCTTTATCTTTTTCAAATGTTTTAATCTTTAATCCATTTCGTAGAACCGTTATTCTATCACATATACTCAAAGCCTCTTTAACTCTATGTGTTACGAAAATTATTCCTATACCTTTCTCCTTTAGCTGTTCTAGAATATTAAATAACTTTTTAACATCTTCAGGAGATAGAGGACTTGTTGCCTCATCCAGTAAAATGATTTTAGCATCAACACTTAGAGCAGCTGCTATTTGAACTAACATTTTTTCTGCTGCTCTAATATCTTTAACCTTTGCCTCAGGATCAATGCTTACATCAAGCATGTGAAATATTTTTTCAACTCTGTCCTTAACTTCACTATAATTAAATCTAGAAAAGCTTTTTTCATTCCATTTAAATCCTAAAAGAGCTATATTTTCCATCACAGTTAGGTGAGGTACTACTATAAGTTCTTGTGATACTAATACAATTCCATGTTTTCTTGCATCTGTAGGGGAATTAAAGTTTACCTCTTTATTATATACATATATTTTTCCTTCATCAGGTTTTAATGCTCCATATAAAATTTTGAGAAGCGTTGTTTTTCCAGCACCATTCTGACCTAGTAATCCATGAATTTCACCAGCTCTCAGATCAATAGATACTCTATTTAATGCTACGACACCCGGAAAAATTTTTGTAATGTTATGTACCTTAAGTATGATATTATTGTTTTCCTTGCTAGTATGTGTCACACTATCACCAAAGGATTTACGCTTAACAATTATAAAGTTAAAAAAGAAAAAATAGATGTAATTGAAAATCTATAATTTAACAATTCTTTGGATTAAGTGCTGGTGCATATATTCTTGGATTTTCTTTAGTCATTCGACCTACTAAGTCTATTATTAGTGTTGGATCTAAAATTATATGATCAACAAAATCTTTAACCCATGTAGCATTACATGGTAAGACTATATACGTTGGCGTGTGTATTACTGCGCCTCTAGGTGGTGTAATCTTCCCCTTCCATATGTAATATGCTGCCCATACACCCCAGTATCCCTCTAAGTGAGGAGTTTGTGTTATACTCCATGCAACATCACCAGATCTTATCATTTCTAAGAAGCTTTCAGGCTGCGCATCAAAACTTAGTACAAGAACCTCGGTTTTAGGATTAATACCTGCAGCTTTGAGTGCTTCAACAGAGGCTATTGATATTAAATTATTCACAGTGATAATGGCCGTCATCTGTCTACCCCACTTTGTAACAGCTGCTTCAGCACCTCTTCTGCACTCCTCAATTTTTCCAGAGTCAACCTCAATAGTATCTAGAATCTGTACCTCTCCTTTCTTAATTAGCGGGTCTAAAACCATCATATAACCTTCGTATCTGTAATCTGTTACAGGGATACCTGGTAGAGCTTTGATTATAACGAATTTATATGGCTTTGGAACTCCTTTCTGTTCTAGGTATGCTAGAAATCTTCTTAGCATCTCAGCAGCAGCAGCTCTATTGTCTGTACCAAGTGCTAGATCTCTGCAATCTGGATCAGGTAGTTGTCTATCAACATCAATAACTATTATCCCTTCTCTTCTAAGCTCTTTAAGCTTCTCAATAACGCCAACACCTCTAGCACCTATAACAATTGCATGAGGCCTCAAAGCCTTGGCTTGATCAAGTTGTCTTATTTGCTCATCTAATGTTGTAGCATCAAATCTTTGAAATTCAATTTCAATACCTTCTTTACTCTTTAAGTCTTGAACGCCTTTTTCAACACCTGCAGCTAATAAGTCCCACCATGGGTTTCCAGGCTCTGGATCATAGAAGAATATTTTAAATGTTTGTTTAGTTGGTCTAGTATATTGATATGCAAGATAACCTCCAACAGCAGCGATAGCAACTATAACAACTACTAAAATTAATAAGGTTGTTTTAGCAATACCTTTCTTAATTAACATCTTAATACCCCATGGGATAAAGAATTGTGAAAACATGCTTATAAAGACTAAATAAAAACGATTTTATTTTTATAGCATTTATAATTCGTGTAATCATAAATATTATATTGATTTGGTGTCATTACATGAATAAGAATGAATTTATATCAATAAAATTTGATTTAGTTAATGGATTAATCCAATGGTATACTAGAAAATATCACATTAAATTAAGTGAATTAAGAGACTATGCGTATGATTCAAATGAAGTTGATAAGCTCATTATGGAAAAAGGTGATTATGTTATTTATGAAGTTTATGAGATAGAAAGACCTGTTGTTGAAGGTGAAATGATTTTTGGTGTAACCAGGATATTTCCTGGAGTTATAGGACAGGAATACAACTTTACGAGAGGACATTATCATGTAAATAAAATGGCTGGTGAAATATATGTAGGTATTAAGGGATGTGGATTAATGTTGTTACAAGATTTGCAAGGCAATTTCTTTACTGAGGTGCTTGAAAGAGGTTCTCTAATTTATATACCTGGAAAGTATGCTCATAGAGTTGTTAATACATGTGATGAAGACCTAGTATTTTTATTTGCATATCCAGCTATTGCAGGTCATGATTATGAATTGATAAAGAAATGTGGATTTAAGAAAGTAGTGCTAAATATTGAAGGGAAACCTACTATTATTGATAATCCCAAGTACAATAAATGTAAACAATCATAACTATTGCTGTATAGCAGCAAGTTCGTCAAATAAATTCCAAAATGTGTTTCTGAATTTTTTAAATATAGCATAGAATTTATTATATATTTCATGCTCGTACTTGTCAGGTTTTAATATAATTTTAGGTTTTACAACATTATCAACTATGTTAACTATTTCGTTAATATTGAATATTTTCAATCCTATACAAACAAGTATCGCATCACCTAAAAGTGCACCTTCAGGAACGGCTGGTAAGAATACTGGCTTCCCAAAAATATTTGCTCTTATTTTACTCCACACAATGCTTTGGGCACCACCATTAGCTAAACGCACCTCTTCTATCTTGGTATTAGTATATTTCTCTATTTCATCTAAAATTTCTCGCTCAGCATATGCAATTCCTTCAAGTATAGCTCTTGCAATGTGGTATCTTGTATGACTTAAATGTAATCCAAATAAGACTACTCTTGAATTAACATTACCTGGGGGTCTTTCCCCCAATGGAAATGGATATACCAATAAACCTTCTGAACCAGAATTTATTGAAGCTATTTTCTCATCTAATACCTGATATACTGAAATATTTCTATTCTTTGCCTCCATGCTTTCTGGTATGGCAATATTATCTTTAAACCATCTATATAAAGCTCCAACTCCTTCTACTATACCAAATGTAATCCATCCATCAATAGAGTGATGCAGATTTTGTAGAGCTGGTGAGATAACAGGGTATTCAACAAAAGCTGCAACATCTGATGCTGTACCTGTCATTATAAAACATCTACCTTTACAAGTACATCCTGCACCTAATGCTGCTGAAAGGAAATCGCCTGCTCCAGCTATTACAGGAATACCTGGTTTAAGACCTGTTATTCTTGCAGCATTTTCGGATACTGTTCCTACTATATCATAGGATTTGTATATAGGTGGAAGTTTTTCATGATCAATATTTAGTAAACTAAGCATTTCATTAGACCAATCAAGAGTTCTAATATCCATGAGATAGGATCCCGATGCCTCAGTCCAATCAATTGATATGGATCCAGTAAGTTTATATACTATGAAGCTTGAAGAAGTTAAGAACTTAAATGTATTCTCATATAGCTTGGGGGCCTCCTCTTTAATCCAAGCTATGTGAAATCCCCACCAGGAAGGAGAAGCAAGGTTTCCTGTTACCTCCATAAGTTTTAGTTCATCAACTTTTTGTTTAACTTTAACACATTGAGGGTAGCTTCTTTTATCACACCAAAGTAGAACCCCTCTACTTAAGAGTTCACCATCTTTAGAAATAGGTACTGTGGCATGCATTTGACCACTAACACCTATGCCTATGATCTTATCTGGGCTAATGCCGGATTTGCTAAGAATCTCTCTAATACCTTCAACAGTGCCTTGCCACCATAACTCAGGATCTTCTTCAGCCCAACCAGGCCTAGGTGTTATCAGTATATTCTCTCTAAAGGCTTTTGAAATGATGTTTAAATTAGAATCAAACAATGCTATCTTGGTATTCTGAGTCCCAATATCAATAGCTAGTATGTATTCATCAGAATTTTTTACATGCATGCTAATCCCAATAATAGATCTGTATTCATAAATTTGTTGCATTATTTATCGAAGAGAATTCTATTGAACCTCCTGAAAGCTGTGGATATATGTATATTGATGTACATTCTCTTGGTATTGTATCATTATAATGTAAAACTTTAATAGCATTTCCATTTACATCCTCACATATGATAAAAAATTCGTTGGGATCTAATGTTACTTTAGCAATATTTTCAATAACTTTAATTAGTTCCTTAGTTAAAGAAACTTTACTAGATACTTCTATTATTCTCATTGTTGTATTAGAACCTGGTTGTGCAAATGAATGTGATTTTAATTTGACTAAAATTCTTTCACTTTCCATAATATAAACCTCTCACATCAACTATTAGAATTTGTATTAAGCTTTTAAATGCGTAATAAAATCTATTTTATACCTTGTATTTATATTGATAGTAATATTTTATCTTAGTGTCAGATATAATCTAAAATGAATTAGGATGATATAATGAATTATGAATCAAGATACTATGGTTACAGAGGCAAAATTCTTAGGATTGATTTATCAAAGAAAAAGTATCGAAAGGAAGAAATACCGAAAGAGTACTTAATTAAATACTTGGGTGGAAGAGGTTTAGCTGCAAGATATTACTATGATGAAATCTCGCCTAATATGGATCCATATGACCCATACAATAAATTGATTTTTATGACAGGTCCTTTGACAGGTGTAAATATTTTTAGTGGATGTAAATTATCTCTAGCAACAAAATCTCCATTAACTAATCACTATTTTTGTAGTAATGCTGGAGGATTTGCTGGAGCTGAATTGAAGTTTGCTGGGTACGATGGTATAATTATTGAAGGTAAATCGGATAAACCAGTATACATAACTATAATGGATGATGATATAGAATTCAAAGATGCTTCACATCTATGGGGATTGCCAATAGATAAAACCATTGATATAATTAAAAGAGATTTTGATGTTAATGCTAAGGTAATTGCCATAGGTCCTGCAGGTGAAAATTTAGTTAAAATATCTAATATTCAAGCTGATAATAGAAGTTTTGGTAGAGGAGGAATAGGTGCAGTAATGGGGTCTAAAAACCTTAAAGCTATTGCAATAAGGGGTACAAAGCCTGTACATGTTTTTAATGAAGAGAAGATGCGAAAACTATTAGCAGAGTCAGTATTGGACATCAAAAAAACTACAGCTTTTCATACACTATATGGTACTCTACAGTATATAGAACCTTTATCAAAACTTGGAGCCATACCTTTTTACAACTATCAAAGAACTTCATATAGAGATGGACATAATATAGAAAAGATTTTTGCTGAAACTATAAGAAGAAATTACCCAGTAAAAGATAAACCTTGTTTTAGATGTCCAGTAATGTGCACTAAGTATGTAACAGATGTACACACAAAAACTTCAGCTGAGTTAGACTATGAAATTGTTTGGGCTTTAGGCCCTAATTGTGGCATAGATGATGTTAGTACAATTATAACTGCTACATATTTATGTGACACATATGGTCTTGATGCTATAAGCACAGGAGTTGTAATAGGCTTTGCCATGGAAGCGTATGAAAAAGGCATTTTATCTAGGAGTTTAGCTAATGACTTAGATCTTAAATTTGGAAATGAAAAAGCTTTAATAGAATTAATCCATTTAATAGCGAAAAGGAAAGGATTGGGAGGAATATTAGCTGAAGGTGTTATGAGAGCATCAGAAAAAATAGGAGGAGGCTCAAATCATTTTGCTATGCATGTTAAAGGACTAGAAATGACAGGCTATGAGCCAAGATCATTCTTTGGAATAGCTCTAGCATATGCTACTTCCAATAGAGGTGCATGTCACAATGTTGGTGGTTGGACTATTAGAGATGAACTACTTCAACCTAGAATTGATAGATTTGCCATTCAAGGTAAAGGCCACTTGGTTAAGGAACTACAAGATACTAGGGCCTACATAGATTCACTTGGGTTATGTACAATTGTTAGAAGAGGACTTGGATTTACAGCTACACCTGAAAAAGGTGAAGAACTGTTATACTACGTTACGGGAATAGATTTTTCTAAAAAATTAATGCTAATTGGGGAAAGAGTATACAACTTGGAAAGAGTTATTTTAAATCGTGAAGGCATAACAAGAAATGATGATATACTTCCACAAAGAATATTTAAGGAGCCCCTACCAGATGGTATGGCTAAGGGCAGAGTTTTAACATATGACATGTTTAATTTCATGCTTAATGAGTATTACAACGTTCGTGGCTGGGATTCAAATGGAATTGTGCCTCAAGAAAAAATGTACGAACTTGAAATACCATAACTTAGCTAAAGATCGAGATAGGACAAATGTTATTTTTTGAATTGTTCTTGTATTTTTATAAAGTAATCAATTTCAAAATAAGAACTAATTTTCTAATGAATATTCAGATAATGTATAAAAGTCTAATCATATAGGAACATAAATTGTGTTCTTTATCCATGCTATGAAATTACAAAATATCTAAATAATTATATAGTTGTTATGCTACCATCATTTATTTCTGTAACAATTGTCAATAATATGGAAAATTATTATGACTAACTATATATTTAATTATGAACTAATTTGAAATCGATAAACATATCTTAATCTCTTTTGCAATAAAATGTGCATCAGTATAGAAAGATAATGCTAAATTGGAAAATTTTAGCATAGTTTTCATCATGCAATATAAATATATATTGTGAATTATATGAATAGCTTAGTAACTACTTAATGGAAATGGAAATAGTTAAATAAATGAATGTTGAAATTTATGAAGTCTCTGAAACAGAGCTCTATTGTAAGAATGATATAAGTTATACATATGATGAGCATTTAATACTTTGATTAACCTTCTCTATCACTGCTTTACCTTTTTCTGTTAACGTATATACTCCATTGAATTCTTTTATTAAACCTAAAACGTGAAGTACATTAACATCGTCAATTAGCTCTTTAATTGTTGTTCTTTCAAATGAAATTTCATTGCATTTTAGATTTTTTATTATTGAATATAGTTGTGATATTGTTAAAGCATTATGTTTAGCTAGTATTGCTAAAACTATAAACTGTGGTGGAAGGTTTTTATTAAGAGACATGTACTTAGCCTCTTGTGTCATTTGAAGACACAAAAAACATATGTTTCTAGTAATATTCTAAAAGCTGTGAGAAAGTTTAATTGATGATGAGAAAGGGGTTTAAATGAGATGGTGAAGAAGCCCTCGATCTCTGATAAAAATGATTTATTGTATTGTCAGTTCACATCCAAGTTTTGACTTTTCCTCAATTTTAACAGCTTATCAATTTTCAGTATTCATTTACCGCTGCATCTATTAATTTATATAAACTGCTGTGGCAATTGTATTCTATCTGCCTCTACCCTTATTTTAGCTCTAAGGCAATGCTTATTTAAGCCATTAATGTTAACGTAACTTGTCGTTAAAGAGATGGGGAGACCATTCTGGAGAAGCAAGACTTCTAGTTGTAAAAGCCCAAGTTATTTGTCTCTATTTGTGCTATAACAGATTTTTATGTTTGACGAAAATGTTTGCATGGTTTCCATGAGTCATGGATAAGATAAAAACCCTTAGATGTAACCATGGAATAATTGAAATGAGTATCTAGAAAGAAATGGATCAGGTGAGACAGGTGTCATCACAATCTCAGTTTCGCTGGGGTCATCATGATGTTGACTCTAAAATCATTTTAAGTTTTTATTTTGGAATAGGAATATATATTTTTAAGTGATGATACGACGGTCTCCTGAAATGTGATGAAACTTCTCTTCGCTGATGTGTTTAAGAGATAGATTAATAATGCTTGTTTTTACAAAAATGCTACTAGATATTTGGAAACTAAGAAAGGTTGTGTGGGCGATTTCATGAATTTCATACAAAGCAGAAATGTAGCTCAAAATGTGAGTTCCTTAAATAAGTTTATGTTTCCTCACTCAAGATATATGAGTTTATGTATTAACTGTTCTGGTCCTGTAGACGATGTTAGGGCTTTGAATAGAAATGCTTGTGAAAAATGTATGAATGTAAAAGATGTTGTTAATGTAAGTTCTATTAGGGATTTGCTTAAGTATTTGAATTCTCCTTCCAAGAAAGTGTTGGATCTTGTAAAAATAGAGGAGTTTGTAAATGATTTTATAGAGTTTTTTAGAAAAGCTGTTGGTGATTATCCGTGGAATCTTCAAATAAGTTGGGCATATAGAGTTGCTCAAAACATTAGCTTTGCTATGATTGCTCCAACAGGAGTAGGTAAAACAACATTTGGTTTGGTCATGTCGTTGTTTCTTTCATATAAATTCAATAAAAAAGTCTATGTTGTTGTACCCACATCAATTCTTGTTGAGCATTATTATAAGAGAATTCAGGAATTATCAAACAATTTAGGCATAGTCGTTGAAACTGTGGCTATACATTCAAAGATTTCGGCTAAGAGAAGAATGGAGTTAGAGAATATTGTAATGGATGGAAAGTTTGACATTTTAATAACAACCTCTAATTATTTACAAAGAAACTTTGCAGATGTGTTTAAACCTCTTATTGAAAAAGGTTTTGTGTTTCACTTCATATTTGTTGATGATGTAGATGCTGTTATGAAAGGTAGCAAAGCGATAGAATACATATTGACGCTTTTAGGTTTTTCTCAAGAGGATATGCAAATAGGATATAAATTATCAAGCTTGAAAATCAAGCAGTTGAGATGTTTATCGCAAAAAGAAAGAGTTGAGGAGTGTAAAGAAGGAGATACTCCAGTAGATGAGTTAATAAGAAAATATCAAGATCACATAGCAAAGAAAAGAGAAGGTGCTGGAATACTAATTGTAAGTTCTGCCACGGGTAGAGCAAGAGGACGTAGAATTAAATTATTTAAAGAACTTCTAGGATTTGCAATAGGATCTAGTGTAGAACTCTATAGAAATATTGTTGATGTTTACATACCTGTGAGCAGCTATGAACAAGCAGTTGAGGAAATGGCAAATATTATTAAGAAACTTGGTCATGGAGGATTGGTTTTTGTACCACTTGATAAAGGTGTTGAAGAGGCGCAGAAACTTGTTCAAGAATTAAGAAATAGAGGAATAGAAGCTGATATTGTAGTTAGCAAAAAAAGCAAAGCACTGAAGGAGTTTGTTGAAGGTAAGTTGCATGTTGTTGTAGGTGTAGCAACATACTATGGTCTTCTTGTTAGAGGTATTGATCTACCTGAGATTATTCGATATGCCATATTTTTTGGAGTTCCAAGACACAAAATATCAATTACAAAAATAGAGTATAACCCCAATACATTACTTAGAGCACTATCTGTTTTAATTGATGTTGTGGATGAAAAGAATAGAAATAACATCTTAAATCAGATACTGATATTGAGAAGAATAATAAGAAGAACTTCGCCATATGTGCTTAGAGATATTGTTGAATCCATTGAAAAAGGAGTGTATGATGAGAAAAATGAGATTGTAAAAACATTGCTAAAGATATATGACTATGTGTCTTCCTTGCTAAAACAAAATGAGATTATCGAGAAACTGAAGAAGAGTTCTACCATTACTATACAAGAGGAAAATGGTCAGCTTTACATGTTGTTACCTGATGCTCCAACATATATTCAGGCAAGTGGAAGAACATCAAGACTTTACATAGGGGGGATAACAAGAGGTTTATCAATAATTATAAGTGATGATGCTAGATTAGTTAATGGTTTAGAAAAAAGGCTTAGACTTTATATTGAGGATTTTAAACTTTATAGAGTTGATGAAGTTGATTTAGAGAAGGAATTGCAAAAAATTAATGAAGATAGAGATATTGTTAAAATGATAAAAAGTGGCAATATACCTACTCATCTACTGGGGAGAAGGGAAGAGCTGATCAAAACAGCCTTATTTATTGTTGAATCTCCAAACAAAGCAAGAACAATAGCATCCTTCTTTGGAAAGCCTGCAGCTAGAGATTATGGAACACTTAGAGTATATGAAGTAAATGTTGGCAAAATGCATTTACTTATAACAGCATCTGGTGGACATATATTTGAACTTGTTGAAGAGGAGTTATCGCCAGAGTCTATTTATGGTGTTGAAAAAAGGATTTATGACAATGTTAAAATATTTGTTCCGAGATATGACTACATAAAAAGGTGTATGGTTTGCGGAAACCAGTTTGTGAAAGGAGATAGATGTCCTGTTTGCGGCTCTTCTGAATATAAGTCATCTAAGGATGTGGTAGAATCTCTTCAAAAAATTGCTTTAGAAGTAGATGAAGTTATTATTGCTACGGACCCTGATTCTGAAGGCGAGAAAATAGCTTATGATATAGCTGTGGCATTAGCACCTTATGCAAAGAGCATTAAAAGAGCTGAGTTTCATGAGGTGACTAGAAAAGCTATTCTACAAGCACTTGAAAATCTAAGAGAAATAAACTTGCAGCTTGTTGAAGCGCAAATAACTAGGCGAGTAGAGGATCGGTGGTTAGGATTCTCATTATCAGAGTATGTAACAAAGCTTTATGGCACAATAAATAAGAAGGAGAAGCTGGATAGAAGATATAGTGCTGGAAGAGTCCAAACACCTGTTCTTGGAAAAGTAATAGAAACATTGATAAATAGATTAAACACACTTAGACGTAGCAAGTTAATAAAAGTTTCTAACTTACAATTTGAGGTACCGCTAGAAGTATTTGCTTCTGCAGGTGTAGAACAGCCCATAAGATCTTCTGACATTGAAATTATTCTCCATTATATAAACTCATACAAAGATGTTATATATCCTTTACCACCATTTACAACAGATGAAATGCTTGCAGAAGCCCAGAGGGTATTACGCATAAATTCTGTAGAAGCAATGCAAATTGCTCAAAATCTTTTCGAATTAGGTTTTATAACATATCATAGAACTGATAGTACCAGAGTTTCCACAGCAGGCATGGCTATCGCCAGAGAATATCTAGCATCACAAATTGGTGATGAAGTTAATAATGTTTTTGTTCCAAGAAGCTGGGGCGAGGGTGGCGCTCATGAGGCAATTAGGCCTACAAGACCCATAGATGCTAACAGATTGCGTGAACTCATAGCTGAGGGTGTGATAGAAACACCTATAACATTAACCCAAGCTCATTATAAACTCTACGACTTAATCTTTAGAAGATTTATTGCAAGTCAGATGAAGCAAGCTACAGTGGAGAGAACAGTATTTCTTGTTGAAATAATGTGTAAGGGGAAAAAGGTTCTGGAAACAACAATAGAGGTCATAACTAATATTGTAGACCCAGGATTCACCCTTTATTATTCCATTGCACCTGTTTTATCCCTTCCAAAAACTGATTTAGTAATGAAACCATCAAAAGTAAGATTGGTTGAGATGAGTGATGTGAAATTGCCAACACAAGGAGATGTTATAAAATGGATGAAAAATGTTGGTATAGGTAGACCTAGCACATATGCTAAAATAATTGATACAATACAAAAAAGAAGATATGTTTATGTCATAGGCAAGAATCAATATTTAGTGCCTTCGCTAACGGGAGTAATAGTATATGGCTTGTTAGCTGGAAATAACTTCCCAGAGGGAAAACATGATATCAATGTTTTTATAGAAAAGTTTGTTCAAAAATATCCATTTCTATTTAAAGAAGTGAAAAAAGAGGAAATAGTTGAATATGTGAAAGAAGCTATGAAAAAGGCTACAGATGTTATTGCGGAAATGGTTTCAACAACTAGAACAAAGTTATTATACGACAAAATGGAGGAGATAGAGAATGGAAAAATTGATTATAGGGTGATAATAAATGAGTTATTTAATGAAATATGTACCAAGGTTATTCCAATGATATATGAACCAGGTAAAGTGAAGGAGGTATGCATGTAAACAATAGTATTAGCATAGCAATAGTTCATACAATTATAGAGTTGGGATCTAGAAAAAAGAATTTGAGTAAAATTAAAAATGTTTTAGAAAGATTAATGCAACATCAAAAAAATGTTGATGTTGTGATACTGCCTCAAATGATTAATGGAGTTCCAATCTATGAAATTAACTTTAAAAAAATATTTAAAATTGTTAGTGAAACAATACCAGGTCCTACAACAGAGGACATGATTAAATTAAGCAATAAATACAATGTGGATCTGATAGTAGGTCCTCTAGTAGAGCGTCGTGGCTCTAAACTATATAGATCAGCAATCTATGTTAGTAAGGGGGGTAGCATAAAGGAAGTAGTTAGACAGGTTACACCTACAGATAAATTTAATGGCTATGCACAAATCCCATACATCACAATGAATAATGCTAAAATAGGTTTTTTAATTGCTGATGATATTTTCTATCCAGAGTTATCATTCATCTTTTCAATTTTGGATGTTGATATAATAATAGCGTTTCCCAGTATAAAACAGGATATTCGCAAACAACAGCAAATAGCTTCTCTCAGAGCTTTAGAAGCAAATACTATGGCCTTAGTGATTGGAGGAATATTTGAGTATAAACAAGATGTTATAGCAACAATTCCCACAATAGTTTTTGATGAGTATGGAGAAGAAATGGAGAAAATGGAGGTAGAGGAAAAAGTGCTTATTCTAAATATTCATATGAAATCTAGATCTGTAATGAGGAAAACCTTGAATTCTAGGCTTAAAATTATAAATGAATTAAAAAAACTCTTACGTACAAAGTAACTTAGGCTTTGCATCATGTTGCATTCTATACTAGCTTTGATTAAATGATGAATGCTAAACCTGATGATTTCTCATTTTTTAGTAACTAAGATGATGCGTCTGCTCTTTACACCTAGTTTTACAGAACCTTGTTTAATTAGGTGAAGCAACATCTTTTTTGCTAAGCCATACTTTATCCCAAGTTTTTGTGAAATTGTGAAAGTTGTTGCATATCCAGTATTGTTCACCTCCTCTAAAACCTTTGAGGCTAACCCCTCATCAACAACGCTTATTGCTGGGGCTGCTTTTTTCTCTTCTTTTACTACTTTCTTAACCTCTTCCTTTTTGACCATTCTCTTTTGTCTTTTCTCTAATGTTGAAAGTGGTTTTCCACCTTTAGTACCCATTAATGTAACCCCAGTTAATATAAAGTATTCCCTTATTGTTTAAGCAGTATTCTCACTTATAAATTATCATCACTTAAATAGGTAGATGGTGCTAGAGCAAATGCGTATTGTAACAGTAAAAATGCCTGAGTCTTACCTTGAAGCAATAGATGAATTAGTTAAAATGGGTAGATATTCATCAAGAAGTGAAGTCATAAGAACTGCGATTAGAGAATTGCTGAAGAAGGAGTTGTGGGGGAATGGATATAGTTTAGAAAAGCCAAGGAGGAGAGGGAACAGATCTAAGGTTGTTGAGGTCATAGAAGAGATTTGATTTTTGTTTTAGTTAATCAATAGTGATTTTGCTTTATTTACTCTCTTAACAATTATTCTATAGAGGTGATGATGAAGGTTGGTATTTTAGATGTGATGATATATGACACCAGTTCTGAGCCAGGACAACATTTTTAATTATGGTGATTATGTACTAATATATTTGGATAGAAAAAGAAGAATACTTGCGAAATTAGAGCAAAACAAGAGAATATCCTCGGATAAGGGTGTTATAATAGCTGATAACATTGTTGGAAAGGAAAAAGGATCACAAATAGTTACATCTTTAAATATCAAGGCCTGGGCGTTGAAACCTCTGCTTGTTGATTATATTGAGAAGGGAATAAAAAGAGTTACTCAAGTTATATATCCCAAGGACTTAGGTTTCATCATATTTATGCTAGGTATAGAATCTGGTGCTAGGGTTCTGGAGGCTGGTGTGGGTTCTGGCAATACTACAATAGTTTTAGCGCATTTCGTTAAGCCTACAGGCCATGTTTATGGCTATGATAATAGAGAGGATTTTTTGAAGATAGCCAGAAACAATATTGCTAAGCTGGGTCTGGAAAATTTTGTTACGTTGAAATATGGTGATGTAAGAAAAGGTGTTGATGAAAAGAATTTAGATGCAGCTGTAGTGGATATACCCGATCCCTGGGAAGCTCTAAATACAATCTACAACTCATTAAAACCATCTGCACCTGTTGCCTTCTTTATACCATCTGTTCAACAGTTACTGAAGCTCTATGAAGCTTTGGAAGATTTCAAGGGTTTTACAGATATTAGAGCATTTGAGTTAATACTGAGAGAATATGAATTATCAAAAACATCTATTAGGCCATCAACTCATATAGTTGGTCACACCGGGTTTATAATGTTTGCGAGAAAAATTATTAAAAGCTTATGAAGTCTGGATTCCATATAATGACAAGGTTGTGTGCTGAGAGTGGAAATGGCTATGTCAATCTCCAAGCAATATCTGCAGAAAAGTGGCAAAAACTTTAGTGAATGGTTTGACTGGATAATTTCAGAAGCTGAAATATATGACTATGGCAGATATCCGGTAAAGGGTATGGGGGTCTGGCTTCCATATGGATTTCAAATTAGAAGAAGAGTTATTGAAATAATTCGCAATTTACTTGATGAGAAAGGACATGAGGAAATATTGCTACCATTGCTAATACCAGATTTTTTGTTTAAAAAGGAGAGCGAGCATGTAAGAGGCTTTGAGGGAGAAGTTTTCTGGGTTACTAGAGCAGGTTTAGAGGATGTTGATGTTAAACTGGCTTTAAGACCAACAAGTGAAACAGCAATAAGTTACATGGAAAGTTTATGGATTAAGAGCTATAGGCAGCTTCCAAAAAAGTATTACCAAGTCGTAAGTGTCTTTAGATATGAAACCAAAATGACAAAGCCAATGACTAGAGTAAGAGAAATAACAACATTTAAAGAGGCGCATACAGTTCATGAGGATTTTGAGGATAGTGAAAGGCAAATTATTGAAGCTGTTGAGATATATAAGCAATTTTTTGACTCTTTAGGAATTCCATATATAATATCCAGAAGGCCTCAATGGGACAAGTTTGCTGGAGCATTGTACACAATTGCTTTTGATACGCTATTTCCTGATAAAAAAGCTGTGCAAATAGGAACTGTGCATAACCTTGGTCAAACATTTACAAGTGTTTTTGATGTTAAGATTCAAAAAAGAGATGAGTCAATAGACTATGCCTGGCAAACAAGTTATGGAATTTCTGAGAGAGTTATAGCATCTATAATAGCTTTTCATAGCGATGATAAAGGACTTGTATTGCCACCAAATATTGCGCCATATCAAGTGGTTATAGTACCAATATATCATCAAGATGTGAAAGAGAAAGTTATAGAGTATTGTAGTAAAGTAGCAAAGGTACTTAGAGAACATGGTTTAAGAGTATTTGAGGATTATAGAGACGATTTAAGACCTGTGGACAAATTCTTTAAGTGGGAGTTGAAAGGGGTTCCTATAAGAATTGAAATAGGGTTTAGAGAAGTTTCAAATGGTACTGTCACAATATTTAGGCGTGATGTTATGAGAAAAGAGGTAGTGTTTCTAAACCAACTTGTAGAGAAGGTTACTGAATTGCTGAATGAAATTCTTCAAAATGTGAAGAGCAGAGCATGGAAAGAGTTTTTATCTAGTGTAAAACTTTTCAATAACTTTAATGAAGCCATTAATTTCATTAATGAAGAAGGTGGTATAGCAATACTTCCATGGTGTGGAGATGAAAAATGTGTTCGCAATAAACTTGAGGGTGTAGAGGGTATTAGTGCTTTAGGTGAAATTCTTATTGATTCTTTAAATAAACTTGGAATTAGCGAGAAGATTAGTGAATATAGTTCTTGTGCATTTTGCAATAGAAAGGCAAAGACATTTATGAGTATAGCTAAAAAGTATTAGTTGTAGGTAAATAACTTGATTATCATTTTTAAGCTTTGCTTACAAAATATGTAAATTGCATAGTGGTGTTTTATGCCTAAGAAAAGAGAGAATAGAGGAAGAAGAAAAGGAGACAAAGGATCTGTTAGCAGAGTACATTGTGATAACTGTGGAGCTTTAATACCTGAAGATAAAGCTGTTTGTGTAACAAGAATGTACTCACCTGTAGATCCACAGTTAGCAAGTGAATTAGAGAGAAAAGGAGCAATAATAATGAGATATCCAGTAACGAAGTGTTACTGCATTAACTGTGCAATATTCTATGGAATTATAAAAGTGAGAGCAGAGGAGGAAAGAAAGAAAATAACAAAGCTATAATTTTATGCTCCATGCAATTTTTTATATATTGCATGAAGCCTTTGAACAATTGATATAACGCCAAGAATTATTAATGCATCCATTAGCAAAGTTGCTATATAAACACCATGCTTTAAATCAATAGCTATTACTAGTGATGAAAGAAACAATATTATCATTCTTTCTCCATGTTCGAGAATTCCAACACCTTCTAACTTAACTCCCTTTCCTTCTCCCAAAGCTCTTAAATAGCTCATGAGAAAAGATGTAACTAAGGCCAGGGAGACAAGCAGGGAATTGATTCCAATTAACATTAGTGATATTAGAAAATTTGCTTCAACAACTCTATCACAAAATGAATCAAGTACAGAGCCCCAGGCTGTAACCCTCTTCCTGGTTCTGGCAATAGCACCATCTAATACATCTGCTATGCCAGAGACTATAACCAGAAGTGGTACTATAATTAGGTTAAACCTGATTAATACAATCAATATTGATGCAAATGATGTAATCAATCCAAAAAGAGTAACAACATTTGGATTTACATTGATTTTTTTGGCAAAAGAATTAATAGTGTTTGAAACACTGTTTCTAAATTTGCCTAGCATTATTGCCCACTTTCAAAATTTATTTATGCTGTTTATGTATAAGGTATATTAGCTAAAGGTTTAAAACCACTATATAGATGAAGAAGAATCCGGGAACTGAGAAATGATGTAAGGGCTAAATAAAGTCTGATTATTGGTGAGTAGGGAATAGGCGTTGTAAAACAAAAAAGAAATGTATATATATCAATATATGATGCAAAAACACTTTACAAATTTTTAGAGCTATTAAAGACTTTTGGAGTTCTGTATCGAGGTGTTTACAATGTTTGTGAAGAAAGTGGTCTTCAAAATTGTGTGCTTGTAGTTGATGAAGATGGTTTAAAATATTTAGAATCGATAAAATGCATGTTCAATTGTATTGTTGTAAATACCAATAAAAATGCTGTTGAGAAAAGCGCTATAATGACTTTGGTTCTATCTAGAATAGATAAAGTAGATGTGACTACATTGATAGCTGGACTAGACTATGGCTCAAATATAGGTTTAGCTATTTTTGCAGATTCCAATCTTATTTTTGTTAATAGCTATAGAGGTGAGGAGAGCGTTATCAAAACATTGAAAATGTTTTTTGATGCTATACCAGCCAGTAAAAAAGTTATTAGAATTGGAATACCAAGTGAGTTGATACATGCTAAGCTAAGTAAATTTATTGATGATTTGCTGAAAAAATTTTCAGGCAATGTAGTAATTGAGTTAGTGCATGAACATAAAACCTCAAAATCATCATTAATTATAGATGAGAGTTTAGATGAAGACTCCATAGCTGCAATAAATATAGCATTAAAAGCTTTTCAAAATTATTAAAACCTTAAAACTTGATTTCCATTAGATAGTTCTTGGGCGTTCATGTTGAATACAGCAATTTCAGTGCCATTGCCACAAGGTCTACAAGCTAAGTTGGTTTTAGAAAAAGGAAAGATTATAAGGATTCTAGGACCTGCTAAAATATATGTTGAAAGTGGTTGTATTAGAATTCTTGGAGTTGATTTGTGTAAGGGTCAAGAGATTTGGATTAGTAAGTATAGAAGTTATGCTGTCAAAGCTGTTGATGTAAGTACTCTAAGCGTTATTATTGGTGAAGGTGGTGCTGTGGAAGAGCCATCTCCAGGAGAAGAACCTATTGATGAGTGGGAGAATATAGCTAGGGAGATTGTTAGTAGAGGTGGTAGAGTTGTTGTTTTAGGACCAATAGAAAGTGGAAAAACATCTTTTTCTACATTCCTATCAAATTTAGGAATAGAGAATGGCTTAAAAACTGTTTTAATTGATGCTGACGTGGGTCAATGTGATTTAGCTCCACCAGGATTTATAGCAATGAAGTTTATGGATAGAAAAGTTATTTGGCTTAGAGAACTTGTAGGCGATTTGATACGCTTTATAGGATTTATAACACCAGCATATAGCTTGGCAATGGCAAGAATCATAACAAGTGTAATGGAGTTAGTAAATATAGCTGAAGAAAAAGGGTCTCAGCTAATCATAATTAATACTGATGGCTGGTTTGGAGATTTAATGTCGATAGAATTCAAAATACAGTTAATAAGAAGTGTAAAACCATCATCAGTTGTTATAATGGGTAATAAGATACTTTGCGAACAACTCTCAAATATTTTCACAAAATTCTCTTTACCTAAAGTCTATTGTGTTTCTAGTCCTATGCATGTGCGAAAAAGAGATAGAGATGATAGACGCCAACTTAGAAGAATTAACTATATGCAATATCTTCAAAAAGCAAAGAAGAGATGTTTCAACATTAATAGCATAGCTATTTTAAATTCATGTTTATTCAACGGTACTTTAATTACTGATGATCTTGAGCAGCTGAGAATGAAACTTGGGATTGAGGCTATTATGGCAAGTAAATACGAAGATTTGTTGGTTGTTGCTGTATCCGATGATACAAAAGTTGATAGAATGCAGATAGGTTCTGACAATGTTTACATAATTAAACCATCACATGCAAAGGGGGCATTAGTAGCGCTTCTCAATGAAAATATGGAGGAGGTGGGTATGGGGATAATAGAATCTATAGATTTATTAAGAAAGGAAATATGCATATTAACGGAGTATGAAGGAGTTGTTAAAGGAGTTTCAATAGGTAGAATAATAGTAAGTGAAGAGTATGCTGATAAGGGAAAGGTAATGAAATGTATTATATGAGTTTTATAATTATGGCTTTGTAACATATGTTTAACCAAGTAAGTAATTTGATATGCATTTGAATAGTTTTGATAATAGCTTAGCACTAGTTACATAGCCTTATATTTTTAAATAAAGGAAATATTTAACTAAGTTAATACTAAGTTAATACCAAGCAAGAGGTAGGATGAGTAAATGTCTTTAAAATCTTTTATAAGAGAACTTGATTTAAATGAATTAGAGGACCATACTTCAAAGGAATTGGATTTTGAATTAGAGCCCACAAAACTTCTTTTTGAATTAGATAAGCAAGAGAAGGTGGCGCTTTTCAAGGTAAAATCATCGCAATTTATTTGTGTAGGCAATGTTTTGAATAGTAGAAGTAGGTTATATAGAAGAGTGTTAAGGGTTAAGTCAGATGAGGAGGCGTACAAAAAGCTCATTGAAGCAACAACAAAGCTTGTAAAACCAAAGGAGAAAAGTTTTCACGATCTTTTTCAGGTTGTGAAGGATTTCAACTTAAACTCTATACCATTTATAAAGTTTTATCCAGGTGATGGTGGCAGATATTTATCATCAGCAATATTCATAGCATGTCTTGATGATGTTTGCAATGCATCTATTCATAGAACAATGCTATTAACAAGAAATACTGTAGTTGCAAGAATTGTTCCACGTCATCTAAGATATATCTATGATCAGTACAAAAGAAATGGTAAGGAAATGCCTGTAGCAATTGTTGTTGGTGTGCATCCAGCAGTTGAATTAATGGCAGCATCTTCTCCACCTTTTGGAGTTTTTGAAATGCACTTAGTTCCCAATATTTTAAATGATTTTACAGTAACATATACACCCCTATACAGCATTCCAATACCTTCTCAAGCAGCACTTGTTCTCGAGGGTAGAGTCTCAATATCACAGTTTGTTGATGAAGGGCCTTTTGTGGATTTGCTCCATCTTTATGATGCTAGGAGAAAAGAACCTTTAATAACCATAGACGCTATGTACATAAATCCGGATGAGTACTTCAATGTAATATTGCCAGCAGGAAAGGAACATAAGTTGCTTCAGAGCTTCTATAGAGAAGCAATGATTTGGCAAACTGTAAGCAGTGTTGTTCCAAAGGTACATAAAGTGAGATTGTTAGAAGCTTCAGGTTCGTGGCTTATCATTGCCTTGTCCATAACTAAAAATGTTGATGGAGATGCAAAGAATGCTATTCTAGCTGCTTTTTCAGGACATCCAAGTGCAAAAATAGCTATTGTTGTTGATGATGATATAGATTTGGATTCTATTGATAAGATTATATGGGCTTTAGCAACTAGGTTTAGAGGTAGGGAAAGTATGGTAATTGTTGAAAAAAGTAGATGCTCCACATTAGATCCTTCTTCACCCAGTGGTATATGTGATAAGCTAGGTTTTGATCTCACAATACCTTTATCTGCAGATAAAAATATGTTTAAATATGTAAATGTTATGTGATGATAATGTATCTAAATGCAATTGAAGAAAAAATTCTTTCTGGTGAGTATGGAGAGGTTTTGAGGAAAGCCATGGAAGTTGTAGTCAAAGTTGGTGAGGTTCTTGGTGCAGAAAGACTCATAGATATAACTCATGCTCATATCTCAGGGGTGTCTTATTTTAATATAGGGGATGATGGGCTGGAGTTTTTAAAGGATTTAAAACAAAGAGGTGCAAAGGTTAGAGTATATACAACAGCTAATCCATATTCTCTTGCTGGACTATCGTTATACAAAGACGAGAATATAAATAAAAAGCAAATTGAGATAATAAAAACACTTATTGAATTAGGAATAGATCCAGGTAGTTTTACATGTACACCATACGAAATTAGAAGACCATCAATAGGAGAACACTTGGCATGGGCTGAATCAAGTGCTGTAATATATGCTAATTCTTTGTTAGGAGCCTTTACAAATAGAGAAAGTGGTATAACAGCTCTGATGTCTGCTCTAATAGGAAAAACATATGATGCTGGTATGCATAGAGTTGAAAATAGAGTGGCTACAGAGGAAATACATATACAATTTGATATAGATTCAATACTTTTTGCAAGTCTTTTAGGATTGTATATAGGGAGAGTTACAAAGGGCATTCCATACATTAAAGCAAGGTATCGTGCAGAAAACAATGCAATGCTAAATCTCTTTTTGAAAAACATGTTAGCATCAATAGCATCAACCTCGAATTCTTCCATGGCGATTCTAGATAGTATAACACCTCCAAATACATTTAAAAGAGATGACCATATTGAGAAAATCTCTATTGACGAGAAAGAATTGAAGTATGATGTTGCATGTCAAAGTGATACATTATTGCTTGGCTGCCCCCATTTATCATATGAGGAGATAATGACTTTATTTAGAAGTAAGTATATGGAGATATTCAAGAGATATGGAATAAATAAAATAGTGGTAACAGCTGTTAGCAACATCATTAGGTATGATGTAGAGATCAAGGAAGTAATTAGAAGAATTAGGGCTATGTACAATATTGATATAGAGGTATTGCCAGGAGCATGTGCAGTTGTCTCCAATTTAAAAATGCTGAAGATAGAAAGTATATACACACCTCATGGCAAAGCGCTGCACTACCTATACAATCTATCAGGTGCTATGCCATGTTCAATAAATGTGTAGAACTAAAAAATGTTGTGACTATTGGTGAAGGCAGGGTCTTTGGTGAGGTAATTAAGCTAAGAACATTATCATTTCTTGGAGATGTTAATAAAGAGAATGGTGAAATAATTGCTCAGGATCTAGAGGCTCGAGGAAGAAAACTAGGAGGCTCTATTTTGGTTGTGAATAGGTTTCGTGGAAGTACTGTTGGAGTTTATGTATTATACTCACTTTGTAAAAGAGGCTTAGCACCTAAGGCCATATTAATGGTCGAGCCTGATACAGTTGTGATTAGTGGAATAATACTTTGTAACATCATAGGAGTTATCAACATCTCTAGGGAACTCTATGAAATTATTCCTGATAAAGCAAAGATAATGATAGAATGTGGGAATAGTCTAGCTAGGTTATGCATATACGAAGGTAGTAATGCAAATTCTGAAAATAAAGCTATTCTTTAGCAGATCTTTTACTGCTACGCTGTTCTTGCTTTGGCTCAATTGATTTGCCTTTGCCTAATAATTTTTTTATTTTTTCAATTCTTTCTAGAGCATCTAGCCAAGCTATTATGTTTCTAGCATCATCAAACTCGGTCTCACTGCTGTTATTCTTCAATTTATTAACATATGTACTAAGTTTATTGGCAATGCTTTTTTCAAGCTCCATTAGCGTGGATATTACACCAGCTTCAGAAACCTCTTCCTCGCTTTTAACAAGCATAACCTTTCCATGTATAGGGCAAACAACTTCACCACTGGGAAGCTTAAATAATGGTGAACCACATAAAGGACACACATCAGCAAGCATAGTAGCGCCACTTCTAAGCAGTTCCGACGCTTTTCTAATTATTTCATCTCTATCTGTCTTTACTTGTTTGCTCACTATAAACACCTTTGTATGTATTTTAACGCATAAAGGCATATAATTTTTGCGTAAAATATTTATGGCATAATTAATTTTATTATCTTCCTATAATACAAAAAGAAATGGCGATAAAATGAAAAATATGTATTCAATAGTAATAGGCATTATTGTAGGCACTTTCATAAGTTTCATTAACAGTTATTCTTATGCGATCTCCGGCTATACAACATCTGAAATGTCTATAGTATGGGTGCCTATAATAATTCTATTTATTTTCGATAGACTAATGAAAATAAATTATGATATCTCAGATGTTGTAGTAGCTACAGCAATTGCGATAGGAATTGACATTACTACAACATTGACTTCTGGAATGTACATAACATTTGGTTTTCTAAAATATGTTTCTTCAAGACTCAAACCATTTGGATTTAACATTATAGTGCCTAAACATTTGTTTGCTTACAATGGATTTTTAGATGTTGAGGCAATGCCTACATATATAAGCTTGGCTGTAATATCTCTTGGAGGAGCTTTCATAGCCTATGCAATGAGGACTCACTTTCTGGATAAAGAAAGACTAAAATATCCCATAGCCGTAGCAGCAGCGACGATAACTCAAACATTGAAAAATATTAAAATAGGTAAAGGCTTTTTCCTAACATTTCTTCTATTAGGCTTTGCACTACAAATGACATATTTTGCAACAGGATTAAGCATTGATTATACACCTATCACTTCAATGCTTCTTCCAGGTGCAGTATTTGCTGTGTCCTTCTCACCTTTATTATTTGCATTGCTTATGCTTTTACCATTAGGCTCATTAAGATCTTTTTCCATAGGTTCTTTACTAACATATCTACTGTTTATACCCATGGCTGTAAAGCTGTTTGGTATTCAGTTACTGCCTTCACAAAGTTATGATGATATGTTGTTTAGTGTTGCTCCAGTTATTCTAAGCTATAATGTTGGATTTATTGTAATATTTCTATTGTTTTATATAATTAGATATTGGTCATTACTGGCAAGGGGTTTGTCAATAGTTTTCAAATTCAATGTAGAGAGAACAGCATTTGCAACAGGTTTAGCCTATATAATATTTTTAGGAGTACTTTCAATATTATTTGCAATAACCTTTATGCATGGTTTTAACATTGCCATACTGTTGGTAGTTGTAACAATAGTTGTCTTTCTTCATTTGATATTAATCATAGGTAATCTAAGAGTGGTAGGAGAATCAGGCACAGGGTCTCAGGCCCTTTTCCCCCTTGTAACTATAATTATGTATATATTTGGTATACGCAATGTTACTTTATATGCTATGCTAGATCCATATACAGGTATTCCCATGCCTCAGGTAGCAGCATCTACATCAATGAACCTATTCAGATTTGCTAGATTTAATAGAGCAAATCTCATTAATATTTTAAAGTATTTTTGTCTAGGGGTATTTGTAGGAAGCTTTATAACTTACATATATGGAAACTTGTTAGTAGGTGTATATGGCTTCAATTCTAGCCAAATGCCTTTAACACGATGGATACCAACTGTAGTGTGGATGGCTGCTGTGTATCAGGGGAAGCTAACAAGCCAATCTTTGAATGTGATATTTCTTGCATCATTAATTGCAATATTAGTGTTAATTGCAAATAAATTCGTTAATATTTTGATCTTTCCATTTCTAGTTGGAATTACACTACCTCCTGATATTGGAATACAAACATTATTAGCGTATGTAATAAAAAGTATTATAGTGAAATTTGGTGTATCACTTCATGAAAAAGTTATTATAGGTTCTATAATCTTTATGTTAGGAGCTGCTCTAGCTCTTATTGTAAACATTGTGCTTACTGTCATGGGTGTGAACATAGCATGGCAATAACACTAGAAGTAACATTCTTTGCATTAATAGGAGTGGTAATTCTATTTATAATTTCAATGCTATTAATAAAACATTTAAAAGGGCTTGTTGAAGAAGATATTCTAAGAATTCCAGTATTTGTATCACCTGTAACCAAAATAGTAAAGCTCATTTTTTTCAATATAATAAGAAGTGCTGAGGCAATACTAATTATAATTGCGTTACTCTTAATCTCATTTTCTACAGCATATTCATCGACATATCTTTATTCATCGACAGAAATGAATGTTTCTCACATTCCTAAGGTTTACAATGTTTTATTAATTTCAAATAGATATGTGAATAATACTGAAGAAATAAATGAAGATATTTCATTAATATCGCAAGGATTTGTAAAAATTGTTCAATTATTTAATGGACTGGTGATAGAGCAAGAAAATAAGAGCTACTATTTGTTGCCTTTGCTTATAAAATGTTACATAAATAAATCAACTGTAATTGATATTGATTATATGTGTAAATTGATAAGGCATGGAAATGTTGCGATAATCGATGAAAAGAGCGAAGTTGATTTCAATACAATTACAATAAAAAATCAAAGATTCGAGCTGAGAAAAGTTAATCTCTCTAATATTGCTAATGTAGAGATTTTGCCAGGCATATACCTTTTTCATTCACTAGGTATTATAGGAGGTTCACCAATCTTAGTTTCGTCTACAAATGTTATCATCTTTCCTGATAATAGAAACCTATTCGAAAATCTATGTGAGGGTGGGTGTGATGTTAAGACGATACTGCTTATAAGAGATAGCAATACAAGTAGGTATATGGAGCATATCAACGAGTTATTAAAGTATTTTGAAATTGTTGCTATAAGGCATAATAATAAAGTTATTGTGTACAGCCCTAATTTAATCCCATCCTCAAAGACCATTATAGGTATAGGTATTTCATTGTTTTTCTCGTTAATATTTTCAATATCAGTTTCAGGAGGGTTAGCTGAAAAGATTAATCAAATCTCTCAAAAATTAACATTATCTGGTATAACTCATAACATGTTATCATCGTCTTTAGCAATGGTAATGATTATAACATTTCTCATATTTTTTACTCCAATATTGGCTTTAGTATTATTGAATAGGGTATCGGCTATATCATTAGTCACATATCTACTATCGGCAATACTATCAACTATGGTGATAATGGTTAGAGCATCAATGGGTTTAAAAACAAGAGGAGCAAAAATTTCTGTGAAGTCTTCAATATCAATAAGCGTTCCTACTGAGTTAAACGTAAATGAATTTAGAATAGAATTAGAAAGAAGCTTCTCAGCAGATGACTTTTTCTTACTTACAGAACTTGAAACTATAGAAGCTACACCTAGTAATATTGAAATAAGAGTTGAGCTAATGTATAAAAAAAGCTTGTCATCGATAATTACTGTTGAAATATATGGAGAAAAAAGCAATGGCATTTGGAGTTACAATATATTGGTTGATGTTTGGAGCTTGGAAGAAATGAGTGTGCATGAGAATGTCAAATTAGCCTCAATGGCTTTATCAAAAGTTCAGGGGATAGTAATAAAATGCATTACAAAATCCCAGTAAATAGCATTAAATACTCCTATTCATGTAATGGCTTTAAATATATTATGCTTTATAGTATAGCATTATCCCTTTATCTCATACTATATAATGATATAGTTTCAAAAACCATTTCAATAGTACTAAGTTCTGTAGCAATTCTTGCTACATCATTATCTGATAGAAGCAACATTATTCAATTTGTTAATGCTTATCATCTTGTTGGGCTACGCAAGAAAAGCATTGCTTTTATTCTTTGGCTATTCTTTAATGTGAGAATAGTAATATTGTTAATAGTATATTGCATTTTTGCAATGAACATAATAATTTCATTAACATTTTTTATTACATCTAATGTTGCTGTAGCATTAATTATCTTTCAATCAGTATTTAAAGAGGTGAAATTATGAGGGAACCTGTTGTTATAGTAAGGAACTTGTGGAAATATTACAATTATATGGGTCAAAGAATAGCAATTCTTAAAGGAATTAATATGCTGCTCTATAGAGGTGACATAGCTGGGATTCATGGACCTAGTGGTGCAGGTAAAACAACATTACTAAAAATTTTGGCTGGTTTGGAAAGACCCGATAGTGGTGAGGTTGTGATAGAGGGCTATAACTTGACTATGCTGGGTGATGATGGTTTAGCTGAATTGAGAACAGGTGTTGTAAGCTTTATTCCACAAGACTATGGACTTATAGATGATTTTACAGTGTATGAAAATGTTGAATTGCCTTTATTAGTTGCAGGAGCTCCTGAGGAGGAGAGGAAAGTAATAATTAGTGATATTTTAAGGTACATGGGAATAGCAGACAAGATTAGAACAAAAGTTAAATTTTTAAGTGGTGGAGAAAAGCAAAGAGTTGCAATAGCAAGAGCATTAGTAATAACACCCTCACTTTTATTAGCAGATGAGCCAACAGCTAACCTAGATTGGGAAAATGCAAAAAAAGTGTTGGAGCTTTTTATTAGAATAAACAAAGATTTCCAAACAACAATTATTATAGTATCTCATGATGCAAGAGTTTTGGAATATACGAATAGAAGATTTGTTCTTCTCGATGGTATGTTAAAAGAGGTTTAGATGGCTCATTACTCTTTTTCCAATATTGCTAAATAGTTTTTCAATCTTTCAACAACATCATTTAACTTATTCTTATCACTCTTTAGCGAATTATGATAGGTTGTTACAATGGCGTCAAGCCAGTCTAACGCAGCTAAAGCCGCATCATAAGGGCACATCACATTTCCTTCAGCATCCTCTAGAATCTCTCTATCAACACAATCTTCATGCATTAAACTACCACATATACTGCACTTCACACTTTTTTCATCTTCCTTTATCTCCTTACCACATATGATACAATACCTATTACTGCCTCTTTCCAAGGGTATTCACACGGTCCGTGAATTCATCACTATTTCAGCTAACCCAGCGTAAGCACATCAGAAAAAGATTTATTTTTAGAGCTTAATAAATTATCATAGGTTTTTGTGGTGTAATGTAATGAAGGTGGCTATATTAGCTGGGGGTTTGGGAAAGAGATTAAGACCATTGACAGAGGATAGACCAAAGATTCTTGTTGAGATTTGTAAGAGACCTATTCTCGAGTGGCATATTTATTGGTTAAGTAAATTCGGATTCAAAGATTTTATATTGTTGATTGGTCATGCCAAGGAGAAAGTAATTGAGGTTATAGGTAGTGGGAAAAGGTATGGAATTAATGTTGCATATGTTGTTGAGGATGAGCCTTTGGGTACAGGTGGAGCAATAAAGAATGCTGAATCTGTTTTAAGAAATGAGGAATGGTTTCTTGTCATAAATGGTGATATAATTACAGATTTAAATCCAATGCTATTAGTTGATGAGGTAAAGGAAAACAATGTGGTCGCTGCCATAGCCTTAGTTCACATGAAAAGCCCATATGGAATTGTGAAGATAGTTAATAGCTATATTAAAGAATTTGTTGAGAAACCAGTATTGGAATACACAATCAATGCTGGTGTCTATATAATGAAGCCTCAGATTTTTGACTACCTGCCTGACAAAGGGGATATAGAAACAACAGCTTTTCCGGCTCTAGCCAGGGAAGGAAAGTTAAAAGGGTATGTATATAAAGATGTTTTATGGAAGTCTATAGATACAATAAAAGATCTTGAAGAATGTGAAACTCTTCTAAAGCAAAAATATCCTAGCTTTTGTAGAAATAATTAGTTTTAATAAACAGATTTTCTTTTCCATATACCAAGCTCGCTGAACACATAATTGAATGGAAACCCTATTAAAATTCCAATTAGTTGTGCAATAAAAGGATTCATTGCTAAGCCATATTTAATTGATATTGAAGATAGATACTGTATTAGAATAGCAGGTGCTGAGGAAACATGAAATAGTGCAAAACGTGTAAAAACATTTCCAAAACGCCTATCTCTAAATGTCCAAAGCTCGTGAAGTATAAAATTGAATATGACACTAGCTTCAATGGCAATTGCACTTCCAACTGCAAAGTATTTGCTTATAAGCAATGGAGTTAAGTATCCAATTAAGTTCAATATGCCTAGATTAACGCCAACCCCTGCTAACCCAACTAAAGCAAATTTAAATGGTCTCCAACCACTTAATTTCAACACATGAAATATGTATTGTATTATAGTTTTTGCTCCAAGCTTACTTTTACCATATCTTCGTGGTTTAAAGACATAAGGTACCTCAATTACCTTTTGTGGATTACAACGCTCAAGAATTTCAAGAAGAATTTTGAATCCATAGGGATTCAACTTGGTCAAGTTTTCAATAACGATTTTTCTTTTAACCATGAAGAATCCCGACATGGGATCAGCTATTTTTCTTGTTGATGGCAGAAACAGTTTCGCAATTAATGTAGCTGTTTTTGATATTATTAATCTTGTTCTTGACCAACCCTCAACATGCCCACCTTTCACATATCTTGAGCCTATAACAACATCAGCATCAGATCTACTAGCTTCAAAAACCATGTTTTTAATGTATTCAGGTGGGTGTTGCAGATCAGCATCAATTACAAGCACATAATCCTTAGCCGAAAACACCACACCATCTACAATTGCAGTTGAAAGTCCTTTAAACCCAATTCTTCTAACAACAAGTACATCATCATTTAAAAGCTCAACAGCTTTTCTCCATGTACCATCAGGACTATTATCATCAACAATAATTACCTCAAATTCCATATCCTTAGGAACATTTTTCCAAATTTCACTAAGTAATAGACTAATATTTTCAACTTCGTTATAAGTTGGAACAACAATAGATACATTTACAAATTGATTTGTCATATAATCACATCCAATCTATATGTAATTAAATACTGTTGCGTAAATATGCTTTGCACTGTTATTGCTTAGATTAGCTTTAAACTGAGGATTTGACATTTATTGTTAGTGAGAAACTTATTTTTGGTTTATGCAATAGATGATTTAGTGTATTAATTATGAACATCTTAATAGATATTTTAAAGAGATTGGAAACGAGATACAAACCAGATATCAATAACTTTATTGTTTTGCATTTACTGACTAATAACATTGTTATTAACCATTTTGAAATAATGCTAGGGATTATACTAAGTCAGAATACTAGTGATAAAAATGCTATAAAGGCATTGAATAATCTAAGAAGTGCTTTAGGGAAGATAGAGCCTGAAACTGTGTTAAAGACAAGCATGGATGTTATTGCAAATGCTGTTAGAGTTGCTGGAATTACTAATAGAAGAGTGAAAACAATTTATGAATTAGCTAAGTGGTTTATTAACAATAGAGATATCATTGAAAAACTGGCTTTGCTGGATATTGATGATGCTCGCAATATTTTAATGCAGATATATGGTGTGGGACCAAAAACAGCTGATGTATATTTGCTTATGGTTTTACACAAACCAAGTTTTCCTATAGATACTCATATCAGAAGAGTTCTAACTAGAATTGGCTTGGCATCACAAAATGAAAGTTATGAGAACGTGAGAAAAAGGGTTATGAAGATGATGAATAATGATGTTGACTCATTGAAGAAGCTACATATATTGTTAATAGAACATGGAAGAAATGTGTGCAAAGCTAAGAAGCCTCTATGTAGTGAATGTGTATTGAAAGACTTGTGTAGGTACTATAACTTGTTCAAGTATTGATTGAGTAGCTCAGCTACACCGGGTACATCACTCTTCAGAGCTCAGCTAAATCATCATTTTGCTCTGGATTTGTCTCTAATCTATGTTTATAAAAACAATTTTATATGTTGTTTCTAAAAAGTATTATGATGAAATACTATGAAATATGATTATAAGCCTATTGATGAAGCGTTAAAAACGTTGTTGGAATATAGCAGATTAGATATAGGTTATGTGGAAACAGATTTAATTGATGCAATTGGCATGGTTTTAGCTGAAGACATTTATGCACCCATAGATCTACCGCCATTTGATAGAAGTGCTGTCGATGGTTATGCTGTATGCAGCGATGCCACAACTTCTGCATCTCCTAGTAATCCAATACCATTAAAAGTGGTGGTTGGTGAAGCGCTTGCTTCTTGTGATGAGGCAATACCAGTGGCAACAGGTCAGAGAATACCTAAAGGTGCTGATGCTGTAGTTATGTTAGAGGATGTTATAAGGAAAGATAATGGTATCTATGTTATAAAATCTTTACCAAAATATGCAAATGTATCTAGAAAGGGAGAGGATGTTAAGGCAGGTGAAAAAATTGCATCAAAAGGAGAGATAATTAAGCCTATACATCTAGCACTCTTTTCAGCACTTGGAATAACAAAGCTAAGAATATTTAAGCATGTTCATGTAGGTGTTGCTGCAACAGGTTCTGAAATTGCTGAACCTGCCTATGGTGTTAGAGCATATGATGAGGGGTTAATACTAGACTCAACATCTATTCTTATACGCTCAACTCTTTCAAAGTATAGATTTATCAAAGTTAATTGGTATGGTTTTGTTAAAGATGATGAAAATGAAATAGCTAACATTGCTAAAATGGCTTTAGATGAAAACAATATTCTAATTCTTACCGGTGGTACCGGACCTAGTGAACAAGACAAAACATTTAGAGCCATTCTTAGCATTGATAGCAATGCAAAAGTTATTGCAAGAGGGTTGGCCATGAGACCAGGAAGACCAACATCAATAGTTGTTGTGAAAAGCAAACCTGTTTTCTTATTATCTGGTTTTCCAGTTGCAGCTTATATAGCATTAAATGTGGTCGTGCTAAACTTTCTATTTAGAGCTTTGAATATTAAGGAAGAGTTATTTATTGAAGTTCCAGCACAAATGACAAAAAGGATAAGCGGTTCTATAGGATATGATTCATTCATAAGAGTAAAGGTTTTTAAATGTGATGAGGATTTATGTACAGAGCCTATAATGATTCATGGTTCAGGGGTATTGAAATCGCTATTACATTCAAATGCCTTGTTGGTCATTCCAAAAAATGTTGAGGGTTTTGATAAAGGTGATAGGGTGTGGGTAAAGATGTTGTAAAGCAAAAAAGAAAGCTATTTCATACCCTTCTCTCAGTAGAGGAGGTGCTGTCAAAGCTTGAGCAACTGATAAAACCATTGGGTATAGAAACTGTTGATATATTAAATGCTTACAATAGAGTCATAGCTGAGGATATTTATGCACCTATGGACTATCCACCATTTGATAGATCAGAAGTAGATGGTTATGCAGTCTCCATAAAATCTGTTGAAGGTGTTGACGAGCTTCATTCAGTAGAGTTAAAGGTTATTGGAAAAGTTTCTATAGGTGAGAATCCTTCACTTGAGGTTAGCGAGGGAGTGGCTGTGGCTATAGATACAGGTGCGGTTATACCTAGAGGTGCTGATGGTGTTGTAATGGAGGAGTTTATTGACAAAATAAATGATAAGGTTGTTGTTTTCAGAGGTATTGCCCCAGGAGAGAATATATCGTATGCAGGAAGTGATATAGCTCGTGATGAAATTATTCTTTACAAAGGTTCTAGATTAACACATTTGGAAATAGGTGTTTTAGCTGCATTAGGAATAAAACATGTTAAGGTTTATAAAAAGCCTAGAGCAGTTGTTTTGTCTATAGGTAATGAATTGAAAATGCCAGGAGACAAACTGGATGTAGGAAGAATATATGATAGCAACGGTTATGCAATAACAACTTATCTTAAATCACTTGGTATTGAAGCTGATTACTATGGTATTCTACCTGATGATGAGAACATTGTTTATAATGCAATAAGTACTCTATTATCAAAATATGATATTGTTATCACATCTGGAGGAACATCAGCTGGCGAAGAAGATGTGACATATAGAGTTTTTGAAAAAATAGGTAACATCATTGTTCATGGAATTAGAGTAAAACCAGGAAAGCCTACAGTTATTGCAGTAACTGAAAACGGGAAGATTTTGTTTGGTTTACCAGGATTTCCATTTTCAGCACTATCTATTGCAATAACAATACTAAAATTTGTTATAGACAAGCTTGAAGGTCATGAATATACAAAAAGTAGCACAATTAAAGCATTAACAACATTCAAGATTAGAAAAGACATTGGAAGAAAGTGGTATATTCCAGTAGTTTTAAGCAATGTTGCTGGAAGAAAATATGCAATTATGTTGGCTTCTTCTTCTGGTAGTGTATCATCACTGTTAAAAGCAGATGGAATAGCTATATTGGAAGAAAACAGGGATTATATTGATGAGGGTGAGGAGATAGAGGTTATACCAGTGAGAGAAAGAGAAAGAGAAGCTGTAATAGCAGGTAGTCATGACATGTTACTAACAGCTCTCTTATCTAAACACAATTTAATAGAGAGATTCGCTCTTAGCTTTATTGGATCCTACAAAGGATTAGATTTGGTTAGAAGAGGTTATGTTGATATTGCCCCAGTACATTTATTTGATCCAGTTTCTGGCGAATACAATGTACCGTTTATAAAAAATGATGAGATTTTAAAGAAAATGGCTATTCTAGTTAGAGGTTATAGAAGAAGACTAGTGTTGGCATTTAGAAAAGGAAATCCAAAGAATATTAAAGGATTTGCTGATATAGTTAGAGAAGATATAAGGTTTGTTAACAGAAATAAAGGTTCGGGAACAAGAGCTTTAATTGATAAAATGATAATGAATTTGTCCAGGCAAATGGGAATAGAGTTTAGTGCTTTAGTCAAGAGAATTAATGGATATTGGTACGAAATTTCTACTCATACTGGTGTTGCAGCTGCTATTGCTCAAGGCAGAGCTGATGTTGGTGTTTGTAGTGAGTATGCCGCGATTAGCTACGGCCTAGATTATTTGCCATTAACTTGGGAATTCTATGATTTTCTTATCAATGTTAACAGCTTGGAGAAAGATGCTGTGAAAAAGTTTATTGATTTATTACTAAAAACAGAAAGTAGGGAGCTTATAAATAGTTTTAAAGGCTATGAAGCACCTAATGACATGGGTTCAAAGCTTTGCTGCTAATCTTCTAACCTCTTTTCTCGATATTTCATCAGCTAGTCTTATTGGTTCTGGCAAGGCATAAGCTTTTTTCCATGTTTTTAAAACAAGTTCCATTGCTTCTTCAGCTGTAACTTTATGGCCTATGGTAACATATATTTTGTGATTGTTATTTGTAATTACATAGCCAACAACATTACCATTTACAACTATCGCTTTTTTATCACCATATGCAATTATTTCACCATACAGCAAATTCTTTGCAACACCAATTGATGGCATGTTGAAAACAACGCCTATATGTGAAGCAATGCCAAATTTTCTTGGGTGTGCAAGACCATGGCCATTGACAAACAAAACATCTAATCTAGTTTTACTTAGTATTTTGTTCAAAGCTTTTATAATTAAAGGAGCTTCTCTAAATGCTAAAAAGCCAGGAATATATGGAATGGACACCTTATCGCAGTAAATTGTATAAGTAACAACGTTATCTTGTTGAATGTTATATGCAACAGCAGAGGCACATCCAAAATCTTTTTTATAACTAACATCAACTCCTCCAACAATTTTCAAATTACTTATGTTTAAGGGAGCTATAACAACATACTTGCTTAAAGTTATTTGTGCTCTTTTTGCATTTTCTATCAAAAAATTCATTAGAATATCAACACTACAACAACACACTTTTTTCGTTAATTCCATCTTTGCTTATAGTTATTATATCGATGCCATCACCTGAAACAGCATCTCTTGATATAGCAGCCTTTATAGCTCTTATAGCAAGGTCAGCAGCATTTTCTAAACTTAAGTCTTTTCTATATTCAGCTTCAATAATTCCAATAGCTATTGGAGCTCCAGTACCAACAGCTGCATAATCATCTTCAATTACAGAGCCTACAGGATCCAAAACATAGAGGTGGTAGCCTTCTTCATCATATCCTCCGAATATAATTTCCGATATGAATGGCATTAACTTGTAGCTATATAGAATTGCTGATAAAAGTTTTGCAGCTGCTCTTACACTAACCTTTAAAGATGTGACAAGCTCTCTATACATTATTTCAGCATTTAATATTCTGTGCAATGTCTGCATATCTCCAACAAGTCCAGCAGCAGCCATAGCCATTCTATTCCCTATTTTAAACACCTTTCTACCAGCTCTACTAACTATATATCCTCCATAGCTAATTCTTCTCTCAGCCCCGAGCACTACACCACTATCAACTCTTATACCAACAGCAGTAGCTCCCGTAACTAGCCTTTCATATGACATAAGTTTTATCACCTTAACAAAAATAGGTTATAACTCCAATAAAAACGTTGATGCTACTTTTGCATAAGCTCACTAGGATCATAGCCATAGAGTATTTTAAAAAGCTTTTTCCCTTCTTCAGTCATCATCGAAGGATTCCAGACACGCTCTAAATCTAATTCAACATGTATTTCCATATCTGGAAAAGCATTTCTTAAAGCATCTTCAGCTTGCTTAACTACAAGATGAGCAATGGGACAGAATGGTGATGTCAAACCAAGGACAACAACTATTTTATTTTTGTCTATGTCTATTGAATACACAAGCCCAAGATCATATACATTAATTGGTATTTCGGGATCATAGACATTTCTTAAAACTTCAACAACTTTTCTTTTTATTTCATTCGTTTCATTCTCTGTTGATGTCATTCTTGTCCAACCTCTTACTTTCACAGCATAATCTATTGGATCTATAATTAATATTTTTGACTACTATAACTACACCAACTGTTTTCTTTTAATTATTTCAACAGCTTTTTTAGCAGCCTCGTATGGATCACTACTTCTTGTTATTGCTGAACCCATTACAATTATTTTTGCACCACTTTGTAAAAACAACTCTATATCAGAATGCTTTATACCTCCAGCTACAGAAACTATAACATCGCTTTGCGATATTTCCTCAACCTCACGTAACAACTGCTTAGCTGACACCCCTCTTTTTCTCTGAACATCAACTCCTATATGTAAATTAACTATGTTTACTCCACAGCTTGCTAATCTAAGTGCTCGATCCACAGGGTTTTGAACATAGATCAGGTCAACAACTAAATCGATTCCAAGATTTCTACACATTTCAACAGCATCTTTAATTACATCATCATCAACAATACCAAGAATTGTAACTGCATGAGCCCCTTCACTAGCATAAGGATTGAACTCAAGTGCTATTGCATCAGCTGTCTTTAAATCAGCTAAAACAATTTTCTCTTTAACAATCTTCTTTATCTCTCTTAAAGCGTGAAGCCCAAAGGACTTTATTAGCGGGGTTCCAATCTCTATAACATCAACATCGGCATTAAAAACCTTTGAAGCTATATTTACAGCCATGTTTATATCTGTAAAATCAAGAGCCACTTGTAGAAGAGGTCTTTTCATTGCTTGTTGTAATAATAAACCCATTTACTTTATCACCATCTAAATTTAGATAATATTTTATCCAATAACACCTTCCCCTCTTTAGTTTTTGGATAACTAACTGTGGATATTGACTGTGGAAATGGAGTTTCTTTAACATAATCCACAAATTTCTTAGGCCAGTTATCAATATCAAAACCTTTTTGAGCTAACAAAGCTATAAGCCATCTTTCAGTGCCAAAACCTGAGCAACCAGTCCAAAGAGTTTCACCCTTGTTGTGCTTCACCTTAAATGGCTCTGTAAACTTTGTTCCATGAATCGATATGTTTCCTATTTCTAGCCAGTTCTTATTATCCTCCCTAGGCCCTCTATATGGAAGCCATGCCTCAAAATCAATGGTTCCTGGCACATTTATGTTTATTTCCCTCTCCTCTTCTTCTACAGTTCCACTCTGCTCATAAAACCATGGTGTTACCCATGCCATTCTCCACTCCAAATCAAGTACCTGATCCATGAATTTTTCGTATCCTTCTAAAAGCTTATTTCTAACATCTATCACTTGTTCTGGTTTACCTAGCCACACCACCTCAATTCTATGAAACTCTATAACTCTTTCAATTCCATGTATACCACCAGCCTCCCATCTGTATGAAGGACCACTCATATCATACCACTTCACCGGAAGAATAGAATCATCAACTATTTCATTCTCAAAAAACCAATAGAAAGGCTCGCACTGAGCAAAGCATAGAAAATAGGTTGGAGGCTTTAAATACTTTTGAAGCTCCTCTGGCTCTATTTCATCCATTACATACATGTAATCTATAAGCTCCTCATATTCTGAAATATCATAGCTTTTGGGTAATGAGGCAAACATCATAGAATTTATAACACCTTTTAAATGACCTGTTTTAAGCCCTACTTCAAGTGGATAGATCTTTGGAAATATTGCTTCTTGGAAACCCAAAGGCTTAACAACTTCATCTAGAAACAATTTTTTAAGAGCATTAATTAAGTGTGTTAATGGTGGTGTGAAAAGCCACTGTCCAATGCTCATTCTCTTTATCCATCCAATGTCTTCCAAGATCTTATTAGGGTCTTCACTAATGGGCTTCTCTATTTTAATTCTACTACTTTTTATAAGAGTCCAATGCTCCGCTTTTCCACCCCACTTAGCCCTTTTCTCTTTTTCTTCTATTAATCTGATTAATCGTAAAAATACAGGTTTTCTTAAATCATCTTCATGAAGCTCTGAAAGCTCTATCAAGTTCTTGCCATCTTCTACAGTGATGTTTTTCACAAAGGGTAATTTTAACGATATGCTTATTTTGCTTTCCATAATTACCTTAACATCCTTTAACACAAGATTACGTATACCAATCTTATATTTAGGTCCCAAATTACTGGCAAGCACATTTTTTATACGTAGAGAAGCTTCATCTGGTCTAACCTTGCTTCCTGTCTCTATTTTTATTATCAAAACATTGGAATTTATCTTATATTCCTTTATCGATGCAGCCTCTTCGGCTTTTCTAGTTCCTCTCTTAAGATAATCTCTATTGAGAAACTCAATTAGCTTCACAATATCGTTAACCATTTCATTATTTAATGGCTTATTAAATGTTATTTCTAGTGTGCCAGTAAAAATCATGTATTATCACAGTGTTTATAATTTTAAAATGAAAAGAGTGTAATAAGAATTTAAGCTATGATGAATAATGGTAAAGTTATGTATTGTTGTGGGTGGATACAGTATATGATGTTGGATGAATACGATATTTCTAGATATGATAGACAGATAAGAGTGTTTGGTGTGGAAAATCAGGAGAAGTTGAGAAATTCAACTGTACTAGTTGTGGGGGCTGGTGGGCTAGGGTCAGCTGTACTAACATATTTAACCTACATGGGAATTGGAAAGTTAATGGTTGTTGATGAAGGAATTGTTGAGTTATCAAATCTCAATAGACAAATACTCTACAATGATTCAGATATTGGAAAACTCAAGGCTGATGTTGTATGTAGAAAGCTGAAAGAGGCTAATCCAAGAATATATGTAGAGTGTTTTGCTAGAAAATTTGATAGGGTGCTAGGGGAGGAACTGGTTAAGAAAGCAGATGTTGTTATAGATGCATTAGATAACTGGGATGATAGACTGCTTCTAAATGAGCTTTGTGTTAAATACAAAAAGCCTTTGATACATGCAGGTGTGGAGGGATGGTACGGGCAGATAACAACAGTATTGCCAGGTAAAACACCATGTCTTTATTGTATAAAACCATCTCGTCGTCGTGCCAAATCCACTATACCTGTTGTGGGAGTTACACCAGGTGTTTTAGGAGTTCTAGAAGCAGCCGAAGCTATAAAAGTTATTTTAAATCTTGGTCAACCTCTATATGGCAGGTTGCTGCTTATTGATTTGTATACAATGGAGTTTAGAAGCATAGAAATTAAACGTAATCCATTATGTCCTGTATGCAGTATACTCTCGGCAGAGTCGTAACTTTGCATAAATAATAAATTGATTTTTGTCAAATTTAAATATCTACAGTTGTAGACCTCGTCACTTATGGTAGGGATGAGTGCTTTATAAACTTTTCTTGTTTTGTTATTCAGCAGATGACAGATGTAAACCTGGATAGATACTGAGAGTCAATGAACTCCCAGAGGGAGCTCTTATTCTTTATGGCTTGGAGGAGGTAAATTCTCTGAAGAAATTACCTCAATTAGATTGAGCTCAGTAAGATAGTGGATTAACTTTCTCAGTGTATCAGTATTTACATTTATGCAATATTCATTCCAAATACCTCTTCTTATCTCTTCCAAGCTCAGAGCATTATTCATTAGCAGTAGTGGTATGTATCTAGTTAGTAAGAAGGAGTTGAATTCTTTTTCTACTATATTTAATAATTCTTTTAACCTATGTTGAGGCATTCTTCTCACAATATATCTTAGGCTTAAAACACCCTTTGGGCCTTTATACCTATACTTTTCAGCATATATAGTTGTGCTTGCCTCATATTCCATATCACATAACTTAAGTGTTTTGTATCCATGTCTGAAACTCCTGTATTCATTAACTAATAGCTGTGGATTGATGTGTAAAGCATTTTCGGTTAACACAATGTATGAGAAGACTCCTATGGAAACACCAACTAGCTTAGCCATTTCAGGATCGAATTTGTGAATATCATCCAGATTTGTATGGTAAAATATATCTGGCCACTGATTTAGCATTACTGATGGAATTGAGAACTGAAGGTATATATCATGATCGCTACCACCCTCATATGGCAAAATATCAAATCTATATTTAGTAATGTTTGCGACCCCATTAAAGGATGGGTTATTAGTAGAAAGTGCATTAATCAATATTTTTATTAGAAGTGCTTCATATAATGGATTTGATATGAAACTTGGTGGAAGTACCAGATTTAAAGTTGATTTTGTTATATCCTGTTTTTCACCAATCATGTCCAAATTTATGCCAAAAACAATATTTGTAGCCTTATCAATTACTTTATTCATAAGATATGGTAAAGAGCCATAGTATTCAGGAAACCACACAAATACAAGCTTTTTCTTCGAAGAAGGCTTTAGAAATCCTTTAGAAACGAGTCTATCAATTGTTAAGACAAGTTCCAGAAGTGTAGCTGAGCCGCTTACATTATCATTAATTTCATAGCTTGGATGACAATAATGAGCAAATAAGTGAACTTCATCATTGCTATCTCTATCATCAAGCGACGCCTCAACTGTAACAATGTTTGCATTCAGTGAATAATTGGCTTTAACATCTATTCTAACAACAACTTTATCTCCTCTTTCAATAAATCTCAGAATTCTATTAGCAACTTTCCTTGGTATTGAAACAGCTGGTGCAGCATATTCATCAGCTTCACTGGGTGTGAGAAATAGCGATAAATAGGGAATAGCATTATCATCAACATTTGTTTTATAGAACATAAATCCTATTGCACCAGTTTTTACAAGAGTTTTATAAACTATGTATGGATTACCATGACTCAAAACAATCTTATTTCTTAGTTCATCACTTTTCAAAGATTCTATTTCAACACCACTACCCACATATATAACCTCTCCTTCGACAGAACCTGGAGGGGAATGAGCAACAGCACAGTTTTTTGAATGTATAGATGATGCTATGGTCATGTGAATAGGCTTTAGAATTTCTACTTCACAGCTTTCTAAATTCCAGCCAACAACAGGGTCGTGTAAACCATATGAATCCTTGTAGCTAAATTCATAGGTTTTTACATTAAAAGATTGTGTATGCTTTAAGATATTGTAAATGTATTTAGCACTGTTTTCAAGATCTTTAGAGCCTTGTATTCTATGAAACTTTGCCAATGTCACTACATATTCAATTAACTCATTCGCGGAGAAATTTTCATAGAATTGCGAAAATATGTTGCTTATTTTCATTAGTGCAACCCCTGCTTCACAGTTTAACTAAGGTTATTTAATTATGTGGAGATACATAAATAAAAATTCATTAAATGCCTATTGCAGCTGTTTTGAGTTTCATAAAAGTTTATAAGTGTTGATGCAAATCTTTTTTGATGAACCCTGGATGCGGGTATATCATGAAGACCCAAGAGGGGTGCTAAAACAAGCCAGGATGCGGGGGTTTCCCCACAGCTATGATCCAGAGGCTTCAATGAAGGAGGAGCTGTGGGCTGGGGTCACCCAAAGCGGGTGAAGCCCAATGATATGGATCCCGATGAAGAGGGATCCTGAGGGCGATGAAGCTAAGGGTGGAGGGCTTAACACCAAACAATACAAAGCCCTATGAAACCCGAACCCCTATTGCTATACAACTAATTCAGGTAGTTAAGTGAATAGCGATGGAGATAGCAATTATTGGTGCAGGAATTGCTGGCTTACTTTCTGCTTATAATCTATTGAGAAAAGGTGTAAATGTCACCATATTTGAAAAAAGAAGGTATTTTCCAAGAAAACATTGTACAGGTGTTGTTTCAAAAAATACATTGAATAATATGCCATATGCCAATAGGTTTGTGACAGGTAAATACAATACAGTTGCTTTATATCTTGACTTAGGCAACAAACTGCTTCAAATTAGGATATACTTTAATGAGTTTGCTGCTTATAAAATTGAAAGAGTGTATCATGAGCTATTGTTACTTGAACGCTTAAAGGAGTTAGGTGCTTCAATACAATCACTTCACAACGTCTTAGAGATTAACGAGTGTTGTGAAAAAGTTAAGCTAAGTGTTTTTCAACATAACTCTAACAAAGTTTTGAAGCTCTTTTTTTGATAGAGCTGTAGTTGCTGAAGGCTATCCAAGCAATCTCTCGTTGAAAATTGGGTGTAAATCTACTTCATTACCTTTAAATGCATTGCAAAGAGAATTTATTATAAAGGGATCTTACGACAAAAACTCCTTATATGTATATATAAATCCAAAGTATTTTGGCTTTGGTTTTGCATGGCTTGTTCCATATGGTGATGAGAATGCTGTTATAGGTTATGCTAGTGAAAAGATTACTCCCAAATACTTGTTTTCTCATGTAATAAATAAGTTTAGTAGAATTATGGACATAAAAATAGAACGTACTTTGAGTAATTTTTATGGAGGTAATGTGCTAATTGGGTATCCAATTAAATTTACTAGTAGTAAAAGGAAATGTATATGTATTGGCGATGCTGTAGCTATGGTGAAAAGCATTAGTGGTGGCGGTCTCTATGCAATAACTCATTTTGCAAATTCTTTATACAATATTATGATTGAATATGGTAAAACCAATGAAAAATCTCTGCATAAATTATCTAATGAGCTTATGAAACAATATTACTTAAAAAGGATTATATGGCAAGCAATTTCCAGCTCTGTGCTTAAGAAAATCCTAAGTTGTGTAACATTGGAAAAGAACATCATAGAAATTAGGGCTAGAGACATAGAACAATTTGACAAACATGAAAAAATTCTGTTATCAAAACCCAAATTTGCTAAAGTCTAGATTACCTTACTCAACTAATAAAGCATATTCAGAATGTTTCAATGCTGTCTATTCCTCAAACAATTTGTAATCTTATCAATTGTTTCCATAACTATGGGGCTTAACTCCATTTTAACACCTAAGTCATATGCAACAATACCAAAAATTTTGATATCACTCAAGGAAATAATGTTTTGAAGAATCTTCATAGAAAGTGATAATGGAATAGAATGTGTTGTTGCAAAAACAATATCTTCATTAATATCCTCAAAATTTAGATGAACTATGGAGCCTGGCTCAATACTTTCAGAAATTACAGCATCGCAAATTGCAATTTTATCGAATTTTTCTCTTGATATTTCAGATATACAATTTTCCAAACCAAATTCACAGTTGATAACATTTTCATAAATGTTGTAATCTCTTAACTTATTGCAGAACTCTAGACAAGCTCCATCATCACCTCTTAGCAATGTTCCTATGCAAACAATTAGGTATTTGGATAGCATTAGGTTTTGTATAAAGTTGCAAGCGTCTTCAATATTAAGCTTCTTTACCATTTTTACTTAACCTCGATACTATTTTTTGCAACATTTTTCTAAGTATAGGCTCGGCAATACCTCCAATTTTTTCTAATTGAGATCCAAAGAAGTTTTCTACATTATCTATATACGGTATACATCCAAGGCATTCTAGTTCGAGTTCTGTTGATGTTTTACATATCTTTTCAAAATCATGTTCATTCCTACACATATTTCCTAATATCCCTATTAGCGGAAGTTTTTCAAGAAGTAATGTCTTAGCATATTTTTCAACAGATCTAAGCGACATGATATGAGGTGTTGAAATAATTGTTATCAAGGTTTTAGATAAGTTAAAAAGACGGAAAAATTCAAGATGAGAATCTGAGAATCCTGGTGGCATATCAATAATAAGCACATTGCCACTCCACCTAGTTACTGAAAGAATCTCTTTAATAACATTTTCAACATCCCTACCTCTAAGTGGTGTTGAATAATCTTGAGTGAAATATGCTAGTGTCATAAGCTCTATCTTTTCATTAACTTTCAAAGGTTTGATGCCCTTGTCTTCTTCAATTCTAACATTTTTTAAATCTAATCCAAATACTATATGAAGTGTTGGATTAGCTAAATCCATGTCTAGAATGGAAACATTTACATCATATTTATTTGATAGCAAAAAAGCTGTTACTGCAGCTAGAAATGTTTTTCCAACACCTCCCTTGGGGCTCATCAAGGCTACAAAAACCTTGAAATCTTCCATTCTTTTCTTTATTGAAGCTATTCTAGGATCAATAATGCTCATTTTATTTACAACCATGATGCTTACATTTTTATGGCTGGGATGAAGGTTTATAAGTTTTTGATTTTTGATTTCTCAATAACTTATCATGTATAAAATTTCTGGTACTGTCATTGAATTAAGGATTAATTTTAAGTTTATTGTTCTAAATATTTTAAAAGCCTGGAAATGTCTACTTCAGTTGTTTAATAGATGAAAATAGATCTAGGTGTATGCTGAAAATTAATGATCAATTTAAAACATTTTTGAGTTAGAGAAGAATTAAAGTCTTAGATACACCCCTCTACCCTGAATGATTTCAAAATCGTGAGAACCACACTTAGGACATTGTATATAACTATGTGCAACCTCAGGTATGAAATGTATTGATTCCTTTGCAAAACTGTCAATATTAACCTCATCTAAGCTCCATACATAGTTGCATCTATTACATTTGAACATTGCTTTTTCTTCAACAATTTTAAGATTCTTTATTACAACATTGTTTTCTTTTTCAGCAAGAGTCTTCAATTCATTGAGTGCAAATTCAAATATGTCTTTATCTATTTCTTGTAGTTCTCCAATTACAATTTCTACAGTTTCAACAATATTTTTATTCTCGCTTTTAGCTTTTTCCAAAACTGTTAATATAACAGATTCTGCTAAAGCCCATTCATGCATAGCACTATTACCTAATCTATGCTGATTAATGATTCTTCGAAATAAGTTAAAAGGCTATATAAATCTTTGATAAAGTCAAAAAGAAGATTATCTCTATAAAGCATTTCTATATGCATTTTTGCCTCAACTGTTACACCTACTTCTACTCTACTATTTGTAATAATAGATAATGTTACTTGGTATTTCCTTAAGTTTTTACCTATGTAGAATCCTTTAACAATAGTTACATTGAAATCGTTTATGAGTCTTCTATCTATAACCTCAATAACTATGCCCATATTTTTAAAAAGCTGTAGTATGTGATTAATTGTTTTTGAACTTGGTGTTAAGATTATTCTTAACAGAATTATTGGCTCATCCATAATATTTGCTAAGGAGGAAACAGTTTTATTTATAGGCATTAAAAACTTTTTCAAATTCTCTATAATGTTATAAACATCTTGCTTAACACTAATAAATGTGGATAATGTTCCTTCACCAGTTGGTGACATGTATACCCTTATTTCAAAATCCTTTCCCACAATAACAATTCGAGCACAGCTTGGCCTTTCTATGGCAATGGAAACAGCACTGTCTTTAAATGATGAGTAAAACTTGTAGCAAAGCTCATCAATACTATTCAAATCTATTGAAAATCTCTCTATAAAACCAATTAAAACATTATTATAACTTATCATAAAAATTGTCCTCTTTATGCAAAAAATTATTGATTTTTTGTAGCTGGAATTTAGCAAACAGATTTATAGCCTCAATACTCGAGTATAGCACATCAGCTATGGCAACACCCTCATGTGGTAAGCCATAGATTACATATCCTCTTAGAAGAATTGATTGAAGAACCAAACCAAGTAAATCTTCTTCACCATCAACAACAACAAGGCTTTTGGGAATACTTAAAGCCTTTCTTATAACATCTATGCATTCACTAGATATTGCTCCTCTGGGATTGCAACACCTAGCTACGTTTTCAAAATATTTTGATATCGTATGATGCGCTTCATAAGGTTTTCTCATAATATTTCCATCTACAATACACATTCTAGGTATGCCAATATAAAGCAAAAATGTTTCGCATGTGTAATCCCCTACAACATAAACTTCATGTAGCTTGTCATAGAATATCGATCTGAGTACCATGGCCACGTATTCTCTCGGTCCTTTAATTACAACAAGGTTTTTGTTATATGTATGTGGTGCTGATAATCTTTTTCTAAGGTCATCAGGCATTCTGTATATAATCATTGCTTACAATGTCACCACTCTTAGATATTAACCTGAACATAAATATCGTTGTCTTCTATATTCCAGTGAATAAATTGTTCAGGTTTTGTAGAGGTTACTACTATTTTCTGAGCTCTTATTTCATTAGCGATATAGTTACGATGCTTTTCCAAAGCTTTAAGCATTAATTGTGATGGTGAGTATACAATAATTTCTTGTAAAACATGGTCCACAGGTAGATTCAGCTCCTTTCTATACATTTGCACTCTTCTAATAAAGTCTCTGGCCAAGCCCTCCAAAACAGCCTCCTCATCCATTGTAACATCTATGAACACCTCATATGGTTTATCACAAACTTTAACAATGTTTTCACTTAGATGAATACTTTGATTTTCAATTTCAACACTTTTCACATTTGCATATATTTGAACAACATGCTTTGCCATACTAACTAACTTAGCCTCATCATCATTACTAACTCTTATCCACATCTTTTTCAAGGGCCATCTTCTCTTAATGTTGTATTTAGCACGCAAAGCCAAAATTTCATCAGCTACTTTAAACAAGTTGTTAACAATGCTCCACTGATTCTTATCCACATCAATTTCTATTCGAGACCACCTCTCAAGGTGAACACTGTCCTTAGAGAGCTCATATCCATATTTTCTTGTAAATGCTTGGTATAGATACTCTGAAATAAATGGTGCAAAAGGTGCTAGAACCTTGTATAGCGCTGTTAAAACCAGAAACAGCGTTGCATATGCAGCTCTTTTCTCCTTTGCCTCTTTCTCAATCCATACCCTAGGCCTTATAACAGTTATGTAGCGATGACTAAGAGACTCTGTTATAAAGTTTAGAATTGCTCTTGCAGCTATGTGCAAATCGTTTTCCTCAATAGCCTTCTCTACAAGGTTTATTAAATTATTTACCTCATGTAAAATCCAGTGATCCTCTGGCAGTAAATACTTTATGTCATTGTGTAGGTTATTAGCATTCCATTTATCCAAGGACATATATGTATCAGCAAAATTGGTTGCATTCCATAAAATATTCAATACTGATTTGATGTCATCAGTTTCGTCAGGATCAAAGTTTATGTTATCCCAAGGAGCAGCTTTAGATGTTACATACAATCTTAGTATGTCAGCACCTTTCTTTTCCATGAAGTCAAGAGCCCATATAACATTGCCTCTACTCTTACTCATTTTCTTACCATATTTGTCTAAAACATGGCCTTGGCACAAAACCTTTTTATATGGTGATCTGCTGTAAAGCGAAGTTGATGTGAATATAAGTGTGTAAAACCAGCCTCTTGTTTGATCAATTGCTTCTGTGATCCAATCATATGGAAACAGATTATTAAACATTTCAAGCTTGTTTATTTGAGCAAGAGATGCTGTATGAGCCATTCCACTATCCATCCAAACATCAACAACAAATGGCTCTCTAAACATTTCAGATCCACATCTTGGACATTTTATAGTGATTTTGTCTATCCAAGGCCTATGAACATCCTCAAGTTTTCTATTACTCAGCCTCTCCAGTTCCTCAATACTGCCCACAGCTATTCTATGTCCACATTTTAGACATGTCCATATAGGTAATGGTGTTCCCCAGTACCTCTCTCTAGATATGCACCAATCTCTTGCATTAACAATCCAGTCTTCAAATCTTTTCCCAGCCCATTCAGGATGCCATTCAACTCTGCGATTTTCTTCTATCATAGTATTCTTTATAGGATCTATTCTCAAAAACCACTGCCTATCAGCATAATACATTAATGGTGTTTCACATCTCCAGCAATGGGGATACTCATGCTCTACTTCACTAATATGTACTACAAGATCCTTCCTCTTTAAATCCTCAACAACCTTTTTACTAGCATCCTTAAACCACATGCCTTTGTATGCTCCAGCTTCATCAGTGAAAACACCATTCTTTTGAATTGGCTTAAAGACTATAAGACCATATTTCTTGCCAAGCTCATAATCCTCTGGACCATGTGCAGGTGCTATGTGAACAATTCCCGTTCCTTCCTCCATACTAACCCATTCAGCAACTAGAATTCTATGATTAGAAGGCTCATGTAATTTATGAGCAGGCACCTCATCTAATAGTGGATGAATGTATTTCTTGTTGAATAGTGATGAACCAGGAAATGCATCAACAACTTCAAAATTGTTCAATCCAATTTCGCTAACAAGTGGTTTTAGCCTTTTTTCAGCAATAATCCAATATTCGTTATTAACTTTAATTTTGACATATTTCTCATTTGGATGCACAGCCAAAGCTTCATTGGCTATGATAGTCCATGGTGTAGTAGTCCAGGCAACAACATATGTTTCTTCATCAGCAAGCTTAATCTTGAAATAGAGACTAGGGTCTTTAACAAGTTTATAGCCTAACGCAACCTCATGAGAACTCAAAGCTGTTTCACATCTTGGGCACACTGGTATAACTCTATAATCCTCGTATAAAAGGCCCTTATCCCACATCTTTTTTAGAAACATCCACACAGCTTCAATATATTTTGGATGTCTTGTTTCATAAGCATTGTCATAGTCAAGCCATAGACCCAGTCTTTCACTAGCTTTGCGCCAGTGACTGATGTAGTAATCAACAAGCTTTTGACATTCATAAATAAACTTGTCAACACCATATAACTCTATATCCTTTTTCGATTTAATTTTTAGATTTTTCTCAACCTCAAGCTCTACTGGTAAGCCCTGAGTATCCCACCCCGCCTGATCCCATACACAAACACCCTTCATTCTATTGTATCTAAGCACAATATCTTTAAATGTCCTTCCTCTTGCATGCCCTACATGCATAAAGCCATTAGCTGTTGGCGGGCCTTCTAAGAATCTAAACAATGCTGATTCTTGTGAACATGTATCCTTCTTTACTTTATCATATATTCCATTTGCTTTCCAGAATTCTAAAACCCATTGCTCAACTTTTACTGGATCATATCTACCCTTAACAGACATTGTACTAGATAATGCTATCACCTCCAATCCTTCTCATTTGTTACCTCATTTGAATAAAGTTGAATAATTCTGTTTTTAAGTATTGCATTGAATACTAGCAAATTTTTGAACCAGGTTTAGCAACACCCTCAACTGTTATTAGCAGTGGTTTTTCGCCATTACATGTCGCTAAAAGCATTCCCTGGCTTTCGTAATTCATAATCTTTTTTGGTTTTAGATTAGTTACAATAACTACTTGTTTTCCAACAAGATCTTCTGGCCTATACCACTCAGCAAGACCAGCAACTATTTGACGCACCTCAGAACCTATATCGACAAGCAATCTCAATAACTTCTTCGAACCAGGGATTTTTTCTGCATACTTAACAATACCAATTCGAAGGTCTATTTTCTTAAAATATTCTATATCAATGATTTCTTGTGATTGAGATGTGTCATTGTCCATGTGTTTGCACCAGTACATATTTTCCTTTGTCACTTAAAAAAATGTTAATTATATAAATAAGGTTTTCAGCACTGAAAATACTACTGTGGGTATTAATGGAAGAGTTAGATTATCTTCTGGACTAAACATTTCTACTAATATAGATGTGGCGGAAACAATCAATGCTATAATAATATTCTTAACTAAAAAGAATAGAATAGATGCAAAAATAGAAAAGGCTATTAGATAAGCCTTAACCGTATGTTTAAACACCTTTCTGCTTTTTCCATCAAGCAAAGTTACTATAGATGTTATACTATCTACGAACGCTAATGCTAATATCCCTACATAAGCATCATATCCACAAGTCACATAACTTAAAAATATTGATAACAAAGCAAAGGTAACACTAACATAGCCATATCTCTTTTCATAATCTCTCTCAACACTTTCAATAAAACTATCTAAGCTTTCCTCATACCTACTAAATATTTTATTAAGTTCTTTGAGAAATTCATTCAAAGGCGTGTTAACAAGAGACTCTGTTACATAATCAATAACCTTCTTCCTATAATCCCTAAACATGTTTAGAATATGCAAGCGAATATAAGGCATTCTGATCTGAATACTATTGATAAGTGCTGAAGCAAAAAGTAGAGTAGAGTATGTAAGTAGTGTAGGATCAATTAAATTGCCTACACCACTAAACAATTCTCTGTAGCAACTAGATAGCGGTATCAGTAAAAGAAGCGTTAATGCTATATGCAGAATTTTTCTAGCTACTTCAAATTTAATTGAAATTGAATTTCTCATGCTCTTCACTTCAGAATCTCAAATTCAATATATTCATAGCCACCTGTTCTCATATTCTTCCAACCATATATGGCCAACACATTATTTCCCACAATATCCCACTGCTCTTCTCCAGATCCAAAACTAACACGTAGTATTTTTGATCCAGGTGGAAATACCCAGTATGCAACATAATCATATTCCGCTATTTCACTTTCATAAATGTTTTCATAAACATTTACTCCTTTCTTTATAGGAGCTCCAAATCTTATTAAGAAAACAATGTATGGATTTCTCCTACCTCTTCTAAATCTAATATCTATCATAATAACCTTTGGAAAGACTCTTGTATTATTTATTTTAACAGTTTCAGCATCTAAAAACTGCTGCATATTTGCCCAAAGCTTTGCAACTTCTTCATTAAAAAGCTCTTCATTCTTCACTACTGTGTCGTAATATCCAAGCGGATCATCATAATCAAATATTAGATAATAAGAAATATAGTTATGTGATACAAAGAAAAATCCCTGTGCATATACAGGCTCTACTTTTTTGCTTGCTTCTTCTAAAAATTTTTGCGAAGGTCTCATCAACCTAGCCCTTTTCACTGTGAAAAGAAATCACTTAGAGATGTTGGCAAGGAATACTCTTGTTTACCATCATTTAACCTAGTTGTTGTTATCGGGATTTTTAGACTTGCTTTAACAAACTCTCTAATCTTTTTCAAAACCTCATTATGATGTTCCCTACTTGGTCTTCTCCAAGCCTCTGCATCATTGAATATTAAGGGTGCAACAACATGTTCTACAAAAACCTCAGCTACTGGACAATTATATAAACAGAATTTACATCTAATGCACAAGTTTTTGTTTCGAACAACTGGAACATTTCTTCCATTCATTTCCACAACACGTATTGTATGTGTTGGACAATTAGATTCGCAAGATTTGCATCCTACGCATAGGTTCCATCTATATAAAAGTTTTAGTAGATCCACAAGCTTTTCAATCTCCTTCTCATTCTTAAATTCAAATACGATTCTATTGCTTGATATCTTCGCCTTGCAATTAGACCATTCAATAGTTACAGACTCTTCACTACTGTAAATCTTAGTTGGGTTAATGACAGTATATTGGTTTTCAAGAAACTGTTTATCTAATGCATTGGCAAAACTTATTATTAAAGTATTTTCGTTTTTAACAACTTCAAATATTCTTGGCACAACAATTTCCTCAAATATTTTTCTCCAATCATTTATCTGCTTTTCAATTCCTAGCCTCTTAGCCATTATTGTTTTATATCTTGCAGGAGCATTCCATCTCCATAGCCCATAATCAATCCAATCTCTTGGCAAATTCAATCGCTGTCTCCAATACTCTAAAACCTCAATCCATTGAGACCAGAGCTCTTTATGTGTTTGAGAAACAAGCTCTAGTTCAGCAAGTGTTGAAGCAGGACACATAAAGCAACCTATGCGCTCATATCCCATGTAGTAAAGTGGGTTCACATAGATTTTGTGTTTATGAAGATAGAGCCAAATCTCGAACTGCGACCAGTTATTTATTGGTGATAGGTTAAGCATTTGAGGAGCCCATCGAAGCCTCCACAAAGTTGGGCTTCTAGCTCTATCTATAGATTCAAAAGCTCTTTGCCCAACTATATTCAAAGCTCCGTTAGACCACATGTTTTTGACTGTTGCTGCAAGTGGAGCAAGTTTACATATCTTACAGCACCACCTATAGTCACGTCCTGGAATCCCAAATTTGTATACAGCACTCCAGAATTTGTTTTCGGCTGAAGCCTCAACAAGTTTCAAGTTATAGCTATCAACAACTTTGTAAACAGTTTCATAAGTTTCTGGAAGCTCAATACCTGTGTTATTGAATAAAACAATGGGCTCAATGCCAAGACTTATAGTAAGATGCAATGCTGTCATGCTATCCTTTCCACCACTAAAAGAAACAACAACAGGTTTGTTCATCTTCTCAACAGTTAAAGCTATAGTTTTCTTAGATTGAGACTCGACAATGTTTAGATGCTCCTCATTCACCTTCATAACAGTATCCATTGATGATTTGGATTCAAAGCCTTGAAATACCTTGCCCTCGCCCCACCAGCTATGAACAATTAACTTGCCATTACCCTTCGAATATGCTAGGCCTACGATATCATCATTTCTTCTAACAAGAAGAACCTGTTTATATTTCTCAATATTTTTATCAACACGAATAATATCTAATGGACTATATTGTGATTTATCAACAACAACTTTTTCAACAACTTCGGAATCTTCGCTTAGAACACGTAAAGCACCAACTTTAGAAAGTCTAAATCTCCATTTTCGAAGAAATGGATCAAAGTATAAACGACCTATTTGAACACCATCAACATACACCTCCTTCATCTCATCATAATATGGAGCCTTATTCAATAGCATAATGGAATTGCCTAAAAGTGTTTTAAGACCTTTATCAGTGGAAAACTCAAATCTATAGGCATTTTGAAGTAGGATATAGTCTCTTTCAAACGCTGGTCTAGCGTCTCCGGGATCGGAAAGAGGAATTCTAACAGCTTTTGATTTACATACAGGACATACTTGCTCTAATAAAGGTACATTGCAGTTGGGGCACCAATAAAACCTTTTTATCTTTGGCCAAAAAATTCTTCTTCCCATGGCTATGGTCACAGCTCACCCAATCTTTACAGTGCAATGGAAGCTATGTGCATTCTTATGCTAAATACATATCTTTATAAGTTTTTAAATTTAGCATTAAAATTATTGAGGTAGAGATGCTGTTGAAAAACTACGTTAATGAAATGATATATAGATACTTCATTGAAAAAGGAGAATTGTTTAGATTAGTAATGGATTCTAAACAAATGGTTTTGAGAGGTAGAAGAATAGCTAAGGGAATAGCAAAACAATTATATATGTTAGGATTTAACAAAGGTAAAATACTTGATGTTGGTTGTGGAACAGGGAGAGTCTCAATACCATTAGCTGAAATGGGTTTTGATGTAGTTGGAATAGATATATCACCTACCTATATTGATATTGCTAATAAAAGAGCTAAGGAGAAGGGTTTAGAAAGCAAAGCATTGTTTTTTGTGTGTGATGCAAGAGAGATGAGCAAATGCGTAGAAAGCTATAGGCCGTTCACATCTGTAATATTTGTATGGTCATCTGTTTTAGGATACTATGATGAGGAAACAGATATGAAGATACTTTCAATGGCTTACGAAGTATCAGCAGACAAGGCTTCTTTAATTATTGCTGATGCTGTGAATAAAGAGTATATATCATTTTCTCAGTATGTTCTTGGATTTACGAAAAAAGTTGCCGAATATGATAATGTTGTTGTAATTGAAAAAACTATATACAATCCAGCTACAGGTAATGTATTGATAAAGCAAGACTTTTATAGAAGAGATAAAAACAATTTACTATTCCTTGGAGAATCGCATTTTGAATTCCATGTCTATAGCTTAGATGAGTTAGTGAAATTAGCTAACAAAGCTGGGTGGTGTCTACATAAAGTTCTGGTTGATTTGTCTGGTGAAGCAAGGTATTCTCCGATGAACTCAATTAATGTGATATTCTCCAAGTGTAGACAATAAAATAATTAACTCTGGTATACTATCTTTAATTTTGTTAAGAGAGTTGATGATGAAAGAGCTCCGCGGAAAGGATCATGTGACTGAACCACGACCGCTGATTCTAGGTGTTTAAAATGGGAATGGAAAGCGTGGAGAATGAGTATTGCCTATCTAACTATGTGAATATAGAACCTCTTTCACTTGACACTATTAGAAAAAGAGTTTTGGATATTTATGTAGAGAGTGTAGATGTTTCTAAAAACATTGTAAAGTTGGATCCAGAGAAAAGAACAGCTTTTAGGTATATGTTAAAGTCTGAAAGGGTTTTTCAATACGTTGCAACAACACTTGGAAAAATAGCTAGGCTTCCACCAAAAGAAAATCTGAACTCATTTTATGCAGATTTACTTGACATAGCTACTCATGGACGCTACAATGAATTGAGAAAACAAGCCTCTTTAGCAGTAAAAGTTATTTCAAGTATGTGGAAAGAGTATCGCTCAAAAATTCTAAGCAGTGGTTTGAATGCAAAAAATGTTTCAAGAGAATTTGTTGGCAGAATTCTTTCTATTGTAAAGCGAAAGGTTAAACTAGTTGAGTTAACAAAGGAAATTTCATATGTTGCTAAAAACACGCCTTGCATAGATTTTAGCAAGCCTTTGATTATAGTAGCTGGTATGCCTCAGGTTGGGAAATCAACGTTTGTTGGTGCTGTTTCCTCGGCTAAGCCAAAGGTGTCTCCATATCCATTTACAACAAAAAATGTTATAATAGGTCATATTAAGCTTGGTGAAGTGGTTATACAGGTTATGGATACCCCGGGAATTTTAGATAGACCAATAAAAGAGATGAACGATATAGAAAGAAGAGCCGTGGCGGCGCTAAGGAATTTAAAAGCTGTTGTGCTATACTTTATGGACCCTTCTCCAGATGCTTACTACTCCTTTGAACAACAAGTAGCTGTTTTGAAAAATGTTGAGGAATTGATTGGCAAAGAGAAAATAATTGTTGTTTTTAACAAAATTGATAAGCTAAGCAAAGAGCTTCTTGAAAAGCACAAAAAAGTTGTTATGGGTATGGGCTACAGTAAATTAGTCGAAATTAGTGCACTACATAAAATAAATGTGTGGACAGCCATAGCATTTGCTATAGAAAGATTTGATGCTTTATTCAACACAACTTACTTGGAATTGCTGAAACTCTATTCTTCCTCAACAACTTCGATATCTGGAGTCTTCTCCTCGCTTTCCTCAACTTCAAGTTGAGATTCCTTGGCTACAACCTCAGCTTCTATTGATTCAGCACTCTCCGTTTTCATTGACACTATTTGTTTAGGTTTGATAGTTCCTGAATATACCAGGTCTAGAAGCTTTGAATAAACCCAAAATTCATCAGCTATAGACGGTATTGTTTCAAAGACATATTCAAATTTGCATGTAGAGCATCTAACATATGCACTCTTTACTCCACTATTCTTATTCTGTCTAATCTCTATTGAGAGTCCGTGGGGATCTCCACAAACAGGGCATTGCTGAAGACTTTGATAAGCTCTAACCTTTCTAGCTTCTTGCATAAGCTTCTTCACTATAACTGTCGATCTACGCCACTTGCTTCTTCTTCTAGCCATTTTCCTCACATCTTCTAAGTTTTTATGTTGTAAATTAATATTTATACTTTAATGAAGTATTTGCTTAAATAAATTATTACATTTAATAACCTTTAGCTATGATGCAAAATACTTTTATTTTTGTTTAACAATGCAATGAAATTAGATGGGCCCGTAGTCTAGCTTGGCTAGGATGCGGGGTACACGGAATTATCCGTGCCCGACTCGGGACCTTTCGGCGGAGATCCCCGTGGTCCCGGGTTCGAATCCCGGCGGGCCCATACCTTATCCAATTTCAATCAGAATTTTTCTTAGTGTTGTCAAAAGCTCGTTGTAATCTGTGTTATTCTTTAGTTTTGCTATAGCTAGCTTTTCATGGCCCATAACATCTTCTACTAAGCCTTGTTTATATAACATCATTGATATTGCAAAAGCTTTGTCATCTCTTGTTTTTATTGCTATTAACCTCTTTTCCTCATTGTATAAAACTACAGGTGATTTCGATATTCTATACAGCGAAGATGCTATAGCTGATAATCTGCATGAACTTGGAATCCTCTTTATTTTCACAACTCTATAGTTAAATATTCTTGCAGAGCTTACAGCAAGCTCCTCAGCTATGCTTTTCTCATTACATAAGGTTGTACTAGTTTCTAAACCAACGTTGATATAATCATTTATTTGAAATGGTGCAGCCACGTGGGGAAGAGGTGAGCTAATCCATCTCACAAATCTTTCCCATAATTCTCTGTTTCTACTCGATGATATATACTTTGATATGTTTACCAAAATCTTTACAAGCTTCTTATTCTCATACTTATAGCCACCTTCAATACTAGCCACAACATTAACAAAACTTTCTATTCTTGGAGTTAGAACCACGCCAATGGATTTTAGAAATGTGTAAACAAGTAGGGCAACAGGCTTCTTACCAACAATAAGTTCATCAACATTCTTCTCAATTTCCTTATAGTGAATATGAGTTGATAAATGATGATCCACATAAATAGTATAGCTTCCTAAATTTCTTAGTTGTGCTAAGAATTTATTTACGTAACTATTGTAGGCAATATCCAAAATAACCACATAGTTTTTCTGCTCACATATTGCGCATTTAACATAGTCTAAGTAAGAAAGAATTGTTTTTGGTGTTGATGGCAAAATATCAACTTTGGTCTTAGATTTAATTGGATAGAGGCCGGCAACTTCCTGCGAATAAACTATTTCAGCAGCTGAAACAATGCCATCAGCATCCCAATCACTAATCACTATAACCTTCATAGTCTTTAACCAAACAAAACCTTCTCAATAAAACTTTTAAGCTTAAATCTATAAAAATAGTCTAGAACAGCATTGTGCCGCGGTAGTATAGCCCGGCTATTATGCGGGCCTGTCAAGCCCGTGACCCGGGTTCAAATCCCGGCCGCGGCGCCAAATAAAACTGTTTCATGCAAAGCATCAACCATAATTAAAACCTCATTGCTTTAGAAACTAGCATAAACTTTGTTGTGTAATTTTATTAATAAAGCATTGGATACTTATTTAACTTAAACTATAGGTGGGAAAAGCCATTGAGCTATGCTAAATGAGTTTTAACTAATCAATAAAAAGACAAGCTATTCTGTGCACTGATACCTGTAAGCATGTTTAATGTAGCTTGTATCTATATCTGTTGTTTTGGCTAGTGATATTATGAGTCTTGCTAACAATACACCACTCATTATTTGTGCTGCTTCGCACTCAAGATAATTGGTTATGCTTTTGTCGAAGAGTATGGATATGGATGGTGGTATACCTTCTTCTCCCAACCATATTGCAACAACTATTGGTACTCTAGGCAATGTGTAAACCTTTACTGCAGCGTCACCTAGATCTATTTTCTCATATTTAAATGGCTCAGCTGCTTTATATAGTAGACTTAGCTGAGATGCAAACACTGTTTCTACAAGTTTTTCAAATGCCTCCATATTTGTTTTTGCCATGGGGCAATGAATAGCTGGACATATTTGAGATAGTTGAATAAGCTCTCCAACCTCTCCCACATCCTCCTTTGTTTGAGCATAGTTATATAGAACATAGTATAGCCCATATCTTTCTCTCTCTGTTAAATACCTGTCCAGAATCTCATCATAAACTTCACCATTATTCAAATCCACTCTAAGTCTAAAGAACCTTAATTCATTACCTTTTTCAAAACCAAGTCTACCAGACAATGACCTCACAACATCTTTAACTCTATCCCAACTCCAAACCTCTTTCCACCAAGCACTAACATCAAGACCCAAACAACTCACCACTAGTTAAGAAGGCAAATAATTTAATATGTCTTTATGAGAATGTTGCTCTAACAATTTGAATAACTTTTTAAATATTACCATGTTTGTTAGGGGTATTATTGCCGCCTGGCAATAGATATGGACGTAGTTCTGCTATGGAGTATTTCATTGGTTTAATAACTTCAATTGCTATTTTGGTTATTGAAACCACTATCTTAGTGTTTAACATGGATATTATCAAGGTTTATTCAATTAATGAATTTTTTCATAATAGCTTAAAATTAGCTATTGTCTGTACATACATAGTAACACTTTTTATAATACCTGCAATAATCTCTTGGTCTACTGATGCTGCAAAAAGTATAGCAAGTATCTATAAAAGATATGCGATAATGAGTCTTGCTTCAGTAAATGAAGAGAGTATAAGGAAAAAGGTTAGCATCACATTTGTTTTAATCTCTGTTTCACTACTGCTAATGATGTTGTCCATAGTTTACAGGAAATTCTTGTTGTCTTTAACATCCCTTATACCATTAACTCTATTTGTGTTCATGTTGCTAAAGCCTATTTTTGATGTTAAGCAGCATAGCAAGCGTATTGATGCTGAAATAAAATGGTTTATGATGCTCCTTCTCATTGTGGAATATGTTAAATGTGGAATTGATTTTATTACCAAGAAACTTGATAAGTCAAAGCTTTTGAAGGCAATATCAAGAGAATTGAATGTGATTAAAAGAGATGAGATAATATATTTCCAGTCTTATGTAGAAGCACTTATTCAAAGAGCTAAAATAACTCCAAATGAGTCATTGAGAAGGTTATTGCTTGGATATGCTATGAGACTTAGAGAAGGTGGGGATACAGTATCATGGCTGAAAACAGTATTAGGTGAGGAGTTGATTAGATGGGAGTGGGAAACAAAGATATATTCTGAAAGAGTAACTTTTATGCTTCTCCAAATAGCCATAGCAATATTTGTTCTTATACCAACACTAGTTGTTGCAATACCATTGATAAACCCATTCACAGCTATCTTGCTAATGATAATCGCAACACCAGTTCTTAGCATAGTTGCATATATCACAAGACCAAAAACACTAGATAAAATAAATGTTTTTGATGTATTGAATCCACTAATTATATTAATATCAGCATCGTCATTGCTATTCACATTTTTTAGTTTTCATGGAATAGTTATGGGCTGGATCATAGCTACAATTGCTAGTTTAAATACAAATAGAATTGTGAAGGAAATACGAATTCTAGATGAAGAATCTTTAGAAATACTAAAAATTGTTGCTGAGCTTAGAAAACATGGCTATGAAATTCCCAAGGCATTGAAAATAATTGCACAAAGCTCTACAGTTAATGCAAAAACATCAAGATTGCTAGAACATGTGTTATCGTTGGTTGAAACAGGGCATGAATTCAGTGAAGCGATTGCTACATTATCCTCGCCATCATTTCAATTCAATTTCATAATTTTTCTTCTAGGGGTAATGTATGAGAGTGGTGGGGGAGATGAGGAGGCAATTCAGATGATATATGAGTACTTATATAGGTATAGAGCATATGAAGAGAATATTAAAAAGGCTTCTCGAATATTCGAGTTATTTACTTTTGTTAATCTTGGAATAATTCTATGGATTTGGAGAGGGCTAAAGCAGTTATATAGCTCATCTCTTTATCAATTCATAGGTGTAGCATCGATAACTAGTGGTGCAGTAGCTATAATGATTATTGTAGCTTTGATAGGATATTCCATAACATCTTCAATTATAAGATATGGAATACCAGTACTTGAAACAGCAAAGAGTATTTCAATGGCGCTAATAGCCTTGGTTATAGCCTCCTTGCTATGACCACTTTATAAATACTCTGAATATTTGGAGGTGTTAGGATGAAGACGAAAATGCTTTGTAAAGGAATTAGCGAACTGCTTGCTATAGTACTTGGTGTTGTAATAACAATAGCAATAGGAATGACTTTATTCATGCTACTTCCCAATTACGTAGGTTTTATTCAACAGCAACAAAGAATTGCAATAACGAACTTTAACATCAATGCTATAGATACTCAAACAGCTGTTGCAACCATCACTATTAGAAACATGGGCACGAAGAACATAGAGAGTGTAACCATTTATATCAACTCATCAAAGAATTCAATCTTTAGCTTATCAATTATAAACCTGAACAACAGTTATAACTACAACTGCACTAACATCATTAGCAATGCCTTATCATGCAGAATTTCTCTAAATCCAGCTCAAGAATTTACATTTGTTGTGCGATTGAAAACCGAGAATGGGGTTGTTATAGGTGACAAAGTAGTTGTTACAATTGCAGCTCTATTTATTGATAAAAGCATTGCAGCAAACACAGCCATAAGTTACATTTACTAATGAAGTGGGCATTGAAAATGTTGCATTGCTTTCCATCTCCTAATGGAAGTGCCTTAAGCAAGGCGCTAACAGGGTTTGTTGCAATGATTATCATACTTTCGCTAAGCGTTTTAATAGGCATAATAATTTTCTCAAGTGTTAACACAGCATATATATTGTCTTATCCACATGCTTATGAGGAAATAAGAATAAATGTAAAATGCTTTTTGCTTACAGCTAATGGATATCTCTGTTTAGCGTCAAACCCACTTGGATATGCTATTAACTTAAGGCTTTACCTAGCTAATGGAAGCATGTTCAGCAGTATTATAGAGCCAAACACTGTTGCACCAATTCCATGTGGGGAGTTTAAGAAATGCACATTGCTTAGTAGCAAAGTTGTCTATGGAGAAGCTATAGCCGTGGGCAATACCACAACTAGTAATAATATTGTTGTAGTTATTGAGAATAGGTGATTGGAATGTTTTCAAAAGGTCAAGGTGAATATGTTTCAGCAACAATAATGATTTTAATAATGGTTATGTTCACTTTTTTAGCATTTGGATGGGGTACCTACATTGAGAGAATAGGACGTTACATGGTTAATGCATTAGAATCTTCAAAAGAGGCTTTGGATATTAGCATTTTGTATGAGGGAGATGGTGTTAAGCTAGTTATAAAAAATAAGTGGGATGGAACATCAATAGCTAAAGGCATTCTTATTCTATTTAAAAACTCTGAAATAATTTACTTAAATGTGGAGGATACTGTAATACCTGTTGGCAGTTTAGTAACAATAAACATAAGCTTACCCAATTTTAATTGGGGTAATGTTGATAGAATATGTATTTACACAAATCATCTAAACATTTTTTGTAATTCCATAGAAAAGTTGGTGTTGAATGTTGAAGGAGGATACTGGTACACCATCTCAAGACAGTTGCTTGGAGAATCGAAAAGCTATGTCATTATAGATCTTCGTACAGGTAGCGAAATTCCTGTGTATATATGGGATGCTAATAAAAGCTATATAATATTCTATGTTGGTGCCACAAACAGAACAAGCATAGCGTTTTTAGAATCAGACAAGCCATTGCAAGTACTTGAAACAAAGACTTGGTTTAAACCATTGATATTAGCACCATACATAGAGCTTGCAGTTAATCATGCTTTTTCATGGACTCTTAATAGCTTGTGTGGTGCAGGACCTGTATATGGTTGTGGAAACACCATTTTATATGCTTCTACATCTATTGAGAATGAGAAGTACTGGTTTGATGGAAGAGCAGTACACTATGAGCTAACAGTTACATACTCCTTTCCAAAGGAGGTAAGTTTTCAATACTATGCTGGTGGAGAGGTGTATGGTGTGTCAATTCAACTTCATAACTATGAAGAAATAGCTCTGTGGCAAAACTGGCAAGCAATGATAAGAATAGAGAATGTTAGCATATCTGCTGATGCTGGAATCTACAACAATATGAGGCTAGCAGGCAAGCAATTTACAGCTTTCAACAATAGTTGTTCACTAAAAGAAAATGTTGTTGGAGCGCAATTCAAATATGTTTCAACACAAATTCAAATAATAACAAACACCACTGCTAATATAATAGCAGATTTACCAAAAGGGTTCATATGTGCATTTGAGCCATTCAACATTGTAGAAGCTAAAGTAAAAATTGAATTGCCAATGGCAACAACAAATATTGTGAAGAATTACATAAAAAACTTTAGCAATGTCATAACTACGCTAAACGGATTTATGATAAGGGTTATAGGCTAAAAATACGAATTATAGTAGTGTGTGTGATGAGCCGTCGAGCATCTGAATAAATGATGTTGTGGTCCTAATCTGATTTCATGAAGCATTATATTTACTTTTTCCCATGAAACAAATTTTAATAGCTTAACCATGTTTCATATATTCTCTTTGCACTAGAATTCTAACTATCTTTTCTGCTATCCTCCTCGACCTTGTTTTTATCAATATCGTATTTCCAGCTTCCTCAACTTCTATAAAGTTGTTAAAACGATTAATGATATCAACACAATTTTTATCAGCTGGTATAACATAATTTCCTCTTGGGTCTTTCCTAGATAGATACTCCCTAACTATTTTATCGATAGAGGAATTCATATTTACAATACCTCAACATTTTGAGCTATTTCCCTAGCAAAAGACTCTAGAAGATCTTTATCAAACCATTCTTTGTATGCATTTTCAATTTTGAGAACAGCTGCAGCAACACCTCTAAATGTTGCTTCGAATGGTGTTAAGCCCTTTGCCATGTAGTATGCTGTTACGGAAAGTAAAATATCGCCTGCCCCTACCTCATCAACAACGTTTATTGGTGGTGGTTTTATATATAGAATTTCCCCATTCTTAATCATGTAAAGACCTTTTTCATCTAAGCTAACAAGGTATAGTGTTTTTGTTGATAAACTCCATTCCTTGACCCTCTTTAGAAGAAGATTGATATCCTTTGAAAAGCAAAACTCTTTTGCATTGCCATGAACAATGTCTATTTTTTGAAATTTCTTCTCCATATTCTCATTCCAAACAAGCTCTATTTCGCCATGGTTATTAACTCTTCTAACAATGCCTTGGATATCTAGTGCAGCTACTTTTGGGCTCCAAGAATCTAAAACATTTAATTCATTCAAATTTATTTCATTTAGTATAGGCCCTAATATAACCACATCAAATCTATAGATTTTGATGTAAGGCTCTAAACTCAATAGATTTATCTTTGGGCTTTCTCCTTTAAATCCAACAGCCTTACCATTTCTAATTATGAAAACTGGTGTGGAGTTGTATCCAGTTTCAATAATTTTTATTCCATGAGATTCTAAAACACCTTTGATAAGCCCTTTATAAATCTCGCTAATGTTTGTAGCAACATAAACTTCAGCATCTAGATATTGCGCAAGTGCTCTACCACCATAGTAACCAGTTCCACCAACTCTAATCCTATCCCCAATCTCATCTAGAGTTACATTACCTATTATCAAAACTCTCACTATGTACACCACTAAAAGTTTAATGCTGAAAGATATATCTCCTTCAGCAATTCTCTTGATGGCTCAAGAGGTGAGAGTTTGAGGGAATACGATAGATAGTTTACAACAGTATCCACAACCCTATCAGCATCAGCTTCCGAAAATCCATACATTTTAAGATTTTCATTGAATCCCATTGTCTTATGAAACTTCTTAACAGCTTGAGCAGCTTTATCAGCATGCTCTGGTAAAGGCTCTAGCTGAGAATCTATATACCTAAGTAGTCTGTGTAGAGGTTCTGGAGCAACTCTATACAAGTGTTTAACAGCTGATGGACCAAGCATTGATAGTCCTGATCCATGTGGAAGAGAGGTGTTTATACCACTTAAAACATTTTCAATTGCATGTATTATGTGAGCTCTGCTATTATCTATGGCAATACCTGCTAACATAGATGCATAGAGAAGCCAGTATCGAGCCTCTATATTTTTTGGATTTTCAATTGCTTTTGGAAGCCATGAAACAATATTTCTAACAGCTTCCTCAGCAATTGCAACTATGTATGGCGATGAATCAACGCCACATGCAGCCTCCAAAGCATGGTAAAATGCATCAAATGCTGTATATAGTGTTTGATTCATTGGCAATGTAACAAGGTATTTAGGGTCATCAACACTTATAACAGGGTATATGCTATCTGAAGCCAAGCCATATTTTGTTTTTGGATTTTCTAAAGTAACAACAGCATATCTATTAACCTCTGATCCAGTTCCATGAGTTAAATTAACTGCTATAACAGGTATGGAGCCACAAACATCTCTAGAACCTCTCACATAATCCTCTACAAATCCTCCACAATGAGAAACAACTGAAATGGCCTTTGCAGAATCAATAACACTTCCACCACCAATAGCTATAACAGCTTCAGCACCAAACCTCCAAACCTTTTCAGACACAAAATTAATCATTGATGCAGCAGGATTTGGTGTAACACCATCGAAAAACTCATAGGATATACCCAAACTCTTCACAATGCTTACAACATCCTGAAAAGAGCCACTAACCCTAGCAGCAGATCTACTAGTAACTATATAGACTCTTCGAAACCTCTGCAAAAAAGACTCAATATTTTTCAAAGCCCCAACACCAAAGTAGAGAACAGTTTTTGAAGCCCTTACCCTAAAACTTTTTAAGTTACTACTCAAAAACTTCACCAAAAACAAAATATTCATGTACAAGGATTTTTATCTTTAATGAAAACAAAACCTCTTAGATAACAAATAACCCTGGGTATTTCACAAAACCCTTCATTGATTTGTAGAGAAACGCTTAATAGTTTAAATAAAACAAGTTTTTGGTGCAGGTGTTTTGAGTTATTGGATTACGCAAAAAATCTGTTAGTAGAGCTTTTAACAAATACTAGCAAGTATTTTGATAAAAGACTTGTTCTAAATTCTGATGGTAGAAAGCTTCTAGATAAAATTATTTACATTCTCTCAACAAATAATTTTCAGAATAGAAAGCTTTTGAAAAGTGTTAGAAAAGAGCCAACACTTGAAAATGTTATTAAACTTGCAGAAGAAGTGTTGCAACTTGATGCAAAAACCTTGCTACAATTCAAAACCAATTTAGATGAGTTGAGATGCTATGAGGAAAAATGTTGTGATTAGCTACATACTCTATGTTTTAGGATCTATAGCAGTACTTATTAGCGGTATAAGCCTTTTAGTAATGCCAATAAACCAAATCCAAATAGAGAACATTGCAAAGATGCTCAACATAGAAAAATCTATTGTTAGAAATGTAATTGTTGTAGCTGGCTTAGCACATACAACACTAGCTTTAATAGCACTAACAATTGCTGCAACGCTCATTAAAAAAGGTGACAAAACATGGGGATACGCAGCACTTGCAACATCAATAATATCGCTAATAATGTTTGCAGGCTACGTAATAGGATCAATAGCAATGGTCATAGCATCAATAAAATATCTAAAAACAATTAAGACTTCAAACAACGCTCTCTAACCAACTCACTAACAATATTAAAAATGGTATTTGCAACCTCATCAGAACCACAAAACCTCCTAAGAAAATCCCTAAGCAAACTACTCTCATAAACCCTATCAATAGAAGATTTATAATAAACTTCAATCACATAAACAAGACCAGGCATCAAACCATTCAAAACACTTCTAACACAATCCCTAAGCCCACTACCCACAAAAAAGCACCTCACAAACCAAATACTACTGCCAAAGCCATATATAGCTTTAGAAGAGCTGGAATAGACACAATCCTATAGCAGAAAAGTTTTTAAAAAGGGAAAATAAGAACCCTTCGCATAACTCAACTATTAATCAACTCATGCTAGGCATGTAAATAGAATACAAAATACCCAAAATTTGCTTTCCATGGGTTCTGAAAGTATACGAATAGACAAATGATTTAGTAATGCAGCCATGGTTTTTCACCAATACTAAAAAGAGAAAGTTGTATAAATAGAACATCACAAGCTTTTCTTGGTGCAAAAAATGAAGACAGAGAGAAGAGTGAAACTTTACAAGTACATGAAAATTGGTGCAATAGCTGCTTCAACTGCAATACCAATTGCAATAGCAATTGCAACTGGAACACCAAAACCACCATCACCGGCTCCTTTCTAATTCGTTGTTGAAATAGTTCTAAAAACTTTTTAACTTTATCAATATATTTTTTGCTGTAACATTTTTTAAGGTATGTTGCTTTAAAAAATTGAGTAGCGAAACAGGGAGCTGAGACCATCTTGGTGCATACTATTGTCTACTGTTATACCACAGAAGTATCTCGATTTCTTATCACGAATATATCTACTTAGAAAATTAACCATAACAAGATTGAGAAGAGAGCTTGAAATGGATTATAAAACTATGCGCAACATCTTTCTATCGCTTTCACATAAGTACAAAATACATTTTTGGGTTGATGTTCTGCAGCAAAAACTTGGGCTTGGATTCACTTTACTAATTCTTAAAAAGGTTAAGCCAAACCTTTTGCAAAGACATGACATAGCAAAGGAATTACTGCATTTAAAATTACCTTTTGTAAGATCAATTTCGCTAACACTCGACGGGGGGCTTCAAATAGTTTTTCAAAATCCGTTGAACTCTAAACTAATTATTGATGAAGGAACAGAGGTTAATGTAAAAGCTATGTACTCATTCAATTTTGTTCTTAGGTCTAAGCCTCTTCCAAATCTTCTTCAAAGCTATGTCAAAGGCGATTTTAACTACTTAACTGAAAAAGGTTTAGAGGAAGCTTTTGAACATAAGTATAAAATTAATGAGGAATATTTGTTAGAGCCAGCAAGATTCGATGGACTCGACTTAGTAATATTGGATGTTATTGAGTCGAGACCTTACATAACCCTTAGAACCCTTACAAATGAAGTGAACAAGCATCTTTCAAGATCCTTTACTGTTGCCCAAATTGAGAGACATGTTGAAAAACATGTTGAGAATCTTGTGCTTGGCTATAGAATGGCTAATGTTAGTTTTACAGAACTTTCAAATTATGGGTCGATTTTAGTGACTTCTTGTAGTAATTGCATAGATTTTTGTTCTAGAGCTATTTCCCATCCATTTATATACATATGTGTTGGCAATACCGGTAATGGTCTAACTGGCATTACCGTTGTTGCGCCTAGGGATATCCATAGCAACTTTGTTATATCTTTGAATTCTATTCTTACTTCTTATGGTTGTGAAGAGGCTGAGAACATAATCAACTATTTTATTGTTAGACCATATTATATGCTCTATGGTGTTCCAAGGCCATATCCTGCTGAGTTGAGGGCTGGGTTTGATGTTGAGGTTGAGTATGATCCGCGTTCTAGAAGTTGGGTTTCTGAGATAAATCTTTCTAGAGTTGTTGAGGTGTTGAGGAAGAGCTTGTGAGTAATTCCATTGTTTATTTTCTACTCTATTTCATTTGTTGCTAGTTGTATTTTGTCCATTTTTTTAAGTGCGTATATATCTATAACTTCTTCTGCTATGTCTATGCTTCTAGCTATTATTCTTGATATTGCATCTAAGATTCTTGTTATTGCTGTTTGTTTGGCAAGGTCTTCTCCATAGCTTTTTCTAATTTCATCTTCTAGTTGTTTTAGTTCTTCTATTTTCTTTGTTATGTTTATTGCAGTGTTTTTGTCTGGTGCTATATAGGCTTCGCAAACACTTTTGAAAACCTCTATTGCGTTTGTATACAGGTTTGTTATGAATTTTGGTTGTGATGCCAGGGTTTGTAAAGATTTTGAAATGTTTACAGCATGATCTCCAACTCTCTCAACGCTTTTAAGAAACATTGTCATGTATATAGCGTCATAGTATTTAAGTCCTCTTCTACCCATTTCATATGGATCACTCAAAATAGCTATTAATTGTCTAAGTGCAAGGAGATACAGCTTATCTACGAGATTATCACGAGCTATAACAGCATCCAATATGCTTTTATCTACAGCATTATTCAAATACGATATTATGTCTTCATGCATACTTATTGCAAGTCTAACCATTCTCTTCATAACACTGGTTAAATTACTTAGGTTAGGATCTACAACAATTTGAAGAGTAATGCTTGTAGCATCCTCATCAACAACCTCTAAACCCATTAGCTTCTCCTTAGCAATATTAACAGCTTTCTCAATAAACTCTCTTCTAATACCTTTATAAACAATCTTAACAGTTAATGCACCAGCAACATACCCACCAATAATTTCTCTCACAACATCCTCTTCAGAATATGTTGAATCAACATAAACAACATGCTCAAACACATTTCTACTCTCCTGCTTATATGGAACATAAATTCTCAGAGAGAGATCTGGCAAAACCTCCATTACAACATTCATTTTAGGTTCTAAACCAATTTTCTTAGCCCACGAATTAGGTAAAGACACTATATATGTTGATTTTCCTATCCTCTGAACACGCCTTCTATAAACAGCCACTATACTACACCAACTACTTGTTATAGTTACAGAGTTAAAAAAGTATAATGACATTATTTGAATTATACATAACAATATATTATTGAATATGCTATTTTAGCTGCTTTAAAAATGTGTTTTGTAAAAGTATGGAAAGCTAAATATTTTTAGCTTAATCACTATAGCGGATATCAAAGCTTTTTACTAAAAACGATAAATTTTATCTACATCTAACTATTCTTGTCAAAGGTTTTCTTAATTCTATCTCCAGATAATATGAGAACACTATTTTTTGGAACTCCAAATTTCTTTGCTATTACATCGCATTTTGCTCTTAAAAGGTGAAGAGACTTTGTTTTGCCAAATTCTGCATATGCTTCTGCATTAGCAATTCCTTTTGCTATTACAAATCCTTTGTCTATGTATGCTATAGGGGATATGCTACCAGGTGTTGATATGATGTTGAAGTTGCTTTCTTCAAAGTCTTTAATAGTTACATCTATTTCATATGGTTTGCTTCTAACAACTATAAATACTTTGTATCCATTGTGTATAAGTGTTTTAGCTAGAACCTTGTCTACTTCAGCTTCACCTGCATTATCTAAAACAAGGTATATATCTTCATTCTTTGGAATATCAGGTATATCCTCTATAACTGGCTTATCCCATATTGCTTCATCCAAGCTATGCACATTTTCATAGCCTAGTACATTAGTATCGATGATGTTGGCAGCTGCAGAAATTCTAAGAGCCTCTCTTATATCCCAGTTAACACTTGCAATATGTTTTTCAATGTTTTGAGCTATCCTCTTCCCAATTTCTTTTAACACATTCTTTTTCTCTTGATAAGGATCTTTATTTTTAACAACTCTTTTTATATATTCAAAGGAACTTGTAAAAGCTTTAGATCTGCTATTTTCCTCATCAACTATTTTCGCAAGTTTTTTCAAAAGAGCTGGCAACTTATTTCCACATCCAAGATCTATGAGATCCTTGGATCTAGAGTAGATTAGGCAAAGCTTGCAATAGTCGTTGTCAATCCACATACTCATTCACAATCTCAACAACTTTTTTAAGATCCTCAATTGTTATATCACCCATAACACCTATTCTAATAGTTGAATCTCTTAATTTGCCCATGCCACCTGCTATAATGTACCCCTCTCTCCTTAGCTTATCAATAATGTTCTTACAGTAATTTGTGTAGAATGCTGTAACTGTGTAGCTTCTCCAAGGCTCTTTAGCAACAGGCTTAAGTTTTATGTTGTTATATAAATACTCAGCTCTTTCCCTATGAATCTCATTGTATTTTGCCAAGCCCATGCTAAGTATATAGTCAAGTGCAGTATCAAGAGCATAGATAACATTTATTGGTGGTGTGTATGGCGTTTCCCACTTCTTAAGACTATTCAAAAACTTGTTTAGATTCATAGATGGTGGCACTGGTGCTTTTGCTCTAGGCTCTTTAGCTATGTACAGTATTGCTGCGCCAGGTGGTGATATAAATGCTTTTTGAGATGCTGTAGCAACAACATCTACCTCCTTCTTGAACACCTCTACAGGAAACAGAGAAACGCTATCAACAAGAAGAATAGCATCATATGAGCTAGCAACATCCTGGTATTTCTCAATGAATCTATTTGTTGTACCAGTACTAGTCTCGTTGTGAATAACAGCAATAGCTTTTACATTACCAACCTTTTTAACAGTATCTTCAACTATGTCTGGTGGAGGCACATCGCCATATTCCCACTCAATTCTATGCACAACACCACCTCTAGACTCTATAGATTCTATGAGCCTTTCCCCAAACTCTCCATTGGTTATTGCAACAACATTTTCACCTGGATCAATATAGTTGTAAACCATTGCATCAACAGCTAAAGTACCTGTACCAGGTATTATAACAGGTGTTGTGTTATAAACAATACTAAGTTTCTCAATAACTCTTCTAAACACATTTCTAAACTCTTCTATTCGATGAAACTGGGGTTGTTTAGCAGCAGCGTCTATAACTTGCTTAGGTATTTGAACAGGTCCTGGGGTAAGATACTTCAAAGCCACTTCACCGCCTCAAGAATATTCTTCACAATTTCCTCAGCAATTCTATCCATTGCCTCAACAGTTTCAGCACCTATGTGAGGAGTTACAACAACCTTTGGATGCTTAATCAGCTTCCACAAGTTCTCATCTCTTGGAGGCTCTTGCTCAAGAACATCAAGTGCAACACCACCAAGTCTATCAATGTGATTAAGCAAAGCATTTGTATCTATAACCTCACCTCTGCTAGTATTGATTAATATGCTCTCATTTTGCATTAGAGACAATGTTTTATCGTTTATCATGTGCCATGTTAGTGGGGTTAGGGGAACATGAATACTGACAACATCTGCTTCACTCAAGAGTTTATCCAAATCAACTTGGATACCACCAACTCTTGAAATCTCGCTTGAGACATCTCTTATGTCATAAGCCATTATATTCATGCCAAAAGACTTTGCATAGTAAGCAACTCTACTACCAATTTTGCCAAAACCTATAATACCAAGTTTCTTACCATACAACTCTCTACCAATGTATTTACCCTTGAGCCACTTACCATGCTTCACATCATCTATTGCATCATAAAGTTTTCTGTATACAATAAGCATTAGAGCTATTGTAAGCTCAGCAACACTTATGACAGAAGCTGAAGGCGCATTCACAACAGCTATTCCTTTTCTAATAGCATATTCAATATCAACATTATCTAACCCTATACCATATCTTGCTAAAACCTTTAGATTGACCCCTCTATCAATAATTTCTTTATCTATTCTAAGCCTACCCCTAAATATCAACACATCATAATTTTCAACAATATTTAAAACATCTTCTCTTAATGCACCAGGTTTATAGCAAACATCAAATCCATGACTTACTAAGCTAGCTAAGAGCTTTTCGGATACTCTATCAACTATAAGAACCTTGTATTTATCGACAAAAAGTTTTCACCAATCTTTAGCACTTTTCATGCTTTCAGTATATAAACTTATCGACTAAAATCAGTTTATACAGTTTTTAAAGATATATACTGATTATATTAAACAATAAACAAATTATTATAGTGCTTTTATCAAAGCATTTCGCCTTGCTCAATACCTCTGTTGTGCGAAGTCTTTGCTTAGTTTTTACATGAATTCGCACCATGTGATTATAAGGTAATTATTTTAAGTTTGTACAAAATTTGTTAACCTAAACTATTGTGGTGACAGTTTCATGGAGCTTAATGGCGATATGAAGTTTTTTAGAGATATTTACCCATTTGAATCTGTGCCAAGATTTAATGTGACAGATCAAGAGCTTAGGGAGAATCTCAGCAAAATATTTTTGACAGATACAACACTAAGGGATGGTCAACAGGGTTGGAGAGTTTTTACAATTGATGAGTGTGAGAAAATCTATGAGCTTTTAGCAGATATTGGTGGTAGAGGAGGTATAGAAAGTACTGAAGTGTTTTTGTACACTGAAAAGGATAGAGAAGCTGTGAAAAGGTTGTTGGCATATGGATATAGATATCCAAAGGTTATTGGCTGGATAAGAGCAACTAATTCTGATCTTCAACTTGTTATAGATGCTAAACTTGATGAAACTGTTATGCTTATGTCCATATCTGACTATCACATAAAGTACAAGTTTAATGCAACGAGAGAAGAGGCTTTTAGAAAGTATTTAGAAGTTGCTGAAAAAGCACTTAGCCATGGCATAACAATTAGAGCGTCTTTAGAGGATATAACGAGAGCAGATATATTTGGAGCTGTAATACCATTTGTAAAAAGACTTCTTGAGTTAAGCGAGAAGTATAGAACACCTGTTAAAATAAAGCTTCCTGACACACTTGGACTTGGCCTTCCATTTCCCGAAGTGCCACTTCCACGAGGAATACCAGCAATTATACAAGCAATTAGGAAAACAACAAATATTCCACAAGAATACATAGAATTTCATGGACACAACGACTTTGGACTTGTTGTTGCTAATCACTTAGCTGCTTGGATGTATGGTGCAGCAGCGGGTAATTGCACTCTTCTTGGCATCGGTGAAAGAGCTGGTAACTGCCCACTAGAAATAATGGCTGTTCATTATGCAGGTATTAAGGGTGTAAACAACATTAATTTGAAGGCTTTGTCGAAATTGCCAGAGCTTTTTGAGAAAATGGGTCTTAAGATTATTGAGCACTATCCACTTGTGGGAAGAAATGCTTTTAGAACGAAGGCAGGTATACATGCTGACGGTCTTTTAAAGAATCCAGAGGTTTACTTACCATTTGATCCGATGAAGGTTTTAGGACTGCCATATTCAGTAGCTATAACGCCATACTCTGGTAGATCAGCTGTTGTGATTTGGCTTAGAAACTATCTTGGCTATAACCATATTTCAAAGGATGATCCAAGAGTTGTAGCTGTATATAACGAAATTGTTGATTTATTCAATAAAACAGGTAGGGTTGAGCCACTATCTGATAGTGAAATGCTTGAAATTGTGAAAAAGCATTTTCCAGAAGTCAGGAAATAAACTTGAACAAAATTCTTTTTGTGTGAATCTCAATGGGTTTGATAGAGAGAATAGTGTCTAAAGCAATTGGAAAAAATGTTTCAGCTGGGGAAATAGTTGTTGTAAATATTGATGCTGTTTATGCTCAAGATGGAACAGCACCACTTGTAATAGATGTTGTTGAGAAGGAGCTTGAGCTAAGAAAAAAGATTGCTGCTGAAAGAGCTTATTTCTTCATTGACCACTCCTCACCAGCTCCACACGTAGCTGCAGCAACTGTTCATAAAGAAATGAGAAGATTTGCAAAAGAATATGGTGTGAAACTATTTGATGTGGGCTATGGTATTAGCCACCAAGTTGTTGTTGAGGATGGTCTTGTCAGACCTGGAATGATTGTTGTGGGTGCTGATAGCCATACACCAACAATTGGGGCTATAGGGGTTTATGCAACTGGTGTTGGAAGTACTGATGCAGCTATTGCCATGATGTTTGGGGTTTTGTGGCTCAAAATTCCAGAAACTGTGAAAGTAACCTTAACTGGTTCTTTGCCAAAGGGTGTTATGAGCAAGGACATAGCTCTTAACATTATAGGTAATGTGAAAACAGATGGAATGCTTGGTAAAGCTGTTGAGTTTAGAGGAGATACTCTCAAGGAGCTTAGCATAGATTCTAGAATGACGTTAACAAACATGTGTACTGAGATGAGTGCTGAATCAGCTATAATCCCTGTTGACAATGTTACTAGAAATTGGCTTGCTGAAAGAGGTTACAATGTCTATAGAGAAGTGGATTGGGAAAAGGAAGATGGGTATGTAGATGAAATTGTTATAGATGTTTCTAAACTTGAGCCTCTTGTAGCAGCTCCACCAGATGTTGATAATGTTAAAAGTGTTGCTGAGGTTGATGGTGTTGAGGTTGATCAAGTGTTTATAGGGTCTTGTACTAATGGCAGACTAGAGGATATAGAAATCGCTGCCAGGATATTGCATGGGAGAAGAGTTAAAGAAGGTGTTAGATGCATAGTATCTCCAGCATCTAGAAAAGTTTATTTAGAGGCGCTTAGAAGAGGGTATATAGATGTGCTAGCTAATGCTGGATGTATAATAGCTCCACCTACTTGTGGGCCTTGTGTAGGAGCTCACATGGGTCTTCTAGCAGCTGGTGAAGTTGCTGTGGCTACAACAAATAGGAATTTCCCTGGTAGAATGGGGCATAGAGATAGCAAGGTGTATTTATCATCTCCAGCTGTTGCAGCTGCAACTGCTATAGAAGGTAGAATTGCGGATCCGAGAAAATATCTTTTGTAAAGGTGTTGTAAATGATAATCCGTGGAAAGTGCTGGAAACTAGGAGATAACATAAGTACTGATCATATTATCTCTGGTAAATACAAGTTTGAAGCTATAAACGATATCAATAAAATGGCTATTCATGTTCTAGAGGATGTTATACCAGGTTTTTACAAGCTTGTGTCGAAGGGCGATGTTATTGTTGGTGGAAGAAACTTTGGCAAAGGCTCTAGCAGAGAACATGCTCCTAGACTACTAAAGCTTGTTGGTGTTGGAGCTGTTGTTGCTAAGAGCTTTGCACATATATTCTATAGAAATGCTGTAAACATTGGCCTTCCAGTTATAGTTGCAAAACGCATTCCTGATGTAAGTGAGACTGGGGATGTGATAGAAATCAGTGTTGTTGAGGGCTACATAAAAAATGTTACGAAGGGTATAGAAGAGAGGTTTACACCATTTCCTAGAGAGGTTCTGGCCATTCTTGAGGCTGGTGGTGTAGTGGAGTATATTAAGAGGTTTGGTGGCTTGCCATGGTCAAGAAATATAGGATAGGTGTTATAAAAGGCGATGGAATAGGTCCTGAAATAGTTGATGCAGCTATTCAAGTTCTTAACACGCTAGGTATTAATGCTGATTATATCGAGTTAAATGCTGGTTACGAGTATTATAAGAAGAGTGGAAAGCCATTTGATAACGAACTCTTTGACATTGCTAAAAAACTTGATGCTATTCTAAAAGGACCTCTTTACACTCCTCCACATGAAAAGGAGTTTAAAAGCATAAATGTTTTGATTAGAAAAGAGCTTGAGCTTTATGCAAATGTTAGACCGTTTAAGAGTTTCAAGGGATTTTCACTAAGAGAGTTTAACTTTGTTGTTATTAGAGAAAATATGGAGGATTTATATGTGGGTATCGAGGGCATGTTTAATGGTATGGCTATAGCTTTGAAAATTATAACATCTGAGGGTTCCAGAAGAGTTATAGAATATGCATTTAAATATGCTAAAAAACATGGATTTAGAAAAGTTACTGTTGTTCACAAAGCAAACATATTAAAGGTAACTGATGGGCTTTTCCGGGAAGTATTTTTTGAAGAGGCTAAGAAGCATCCTGAAATAGTAGCAGATGAGATAATTGTTGATACAGCAGCTTATACAATGGTTAAAAACCCGGAGAAATTCGAGGTTTTGGTTACTCCAAATCTCTATGGAGACATTTTAACTGATTTAGCAGCTGCAATAGTTGGAAGTCTAGGACTTTGTGGATCTGCGCAAATAGGTAAATATACTGCTGTTTTTGAGCCTGTTCATGGAGTTGCTCTCGACATTGCTGGAAAGGGTGTTACCAATCCTATTGGTGAAATAGAGTCTGCTAAGCTAATGCTTTACTATCTGCATGAGAAATTCAATGACAATTACCTATTTGAAAAAGCGATGTTGTTAGATAAGGCTATACATACCGTGGTCGAGAATTGGAGAATACTCACACCAGATTTGGGAGGCTTATACAAAACTATTGACGTTGTTAAAGCTTTTGAAAAAGCGCTAGCCATAAATACCTAGCATAGAAAGTTTTTTAACCCTGTCCAAGCAATAAAAGAAATGGTGAATTACTTGGAAACATAGAAAGTTCTTCACATAAAAAAATATTTAAAGAAAATGTAAAGCTTAGATGCATAAAATGTGGAGCAATATACGAATCCGATCCCTGGTTATTCCTTTGCCCAAAGTGCAAAAACCTTCTAGAAGTTGTTATGCCACCTAAAACAAGTTTTGACTGGGCCAATGTAAGAAAGAGAAGATTTGGTGTGTGGAGATATAGAGAGTTGCTTCCAATAAGTGATAATGTAGAACCTGTTACCATGTGTGAAGGTGGGACACCACTAATAAAATTGAATAGAGCTGTAGATGGTCATGTCTATGTAAAATTTGAGGGTGCTAATCCAACAGGAAGTTTTAAAGATAGGGGTATGACAGTTGGGGTTACAATAGCTAAGCATATTGGAGTTAAGGGGGTTGTTGTTGCTAGCACAGGTAATACTGCTGCTTCAGCTGCAGCCTATGCTGCTAGAGCTGGGCTGGCTTGCGTTGTTGTTTTGCCGCGTGGTGGTGTTGCAAAGGGGAAGCTAGCACAGTCACTATTGCATGGTGCGAGAATTGTTGAAGTTGATGGTGTTTTTGATGATGCTTTGGAGGAGGTTTTTACGGAAGTTGTTATTAATGGCAAAAAAGATTTGTATCCATTGAATTCATACAATCCATGGAGGCTAGAAGGACAAAAGACCATAGCTTTTGAAATTGTTGATGAGCTTTCAGAAGTTCCAGATGCTATTGTTGTTCCTGTAGGTAATGCTGGTAACATATCAGCTATTTGGAAGGGTTTTAAAGAACTTTACAACTATGGATTAATAAGTAAATTGCCTAGAATGATAGGTGTTCAAGCTGAAGGTGCAGCACCACTTGTTGCAACATGGAATAGAAAAAGCGAAACACTATTAGAAATTGAAAAACCATATACAATAGCATCAGCTATAAGGATAGGCAAACCCGTTAACTGGTTAAAGGCTTTGAATGCTGTGAAGGAATCTAATGGGACATTCATTGCTGTATCTGACAACGAAATTTTAAATAGTGTAAAAGACTTGGCGCAATATGAAGGTATTGGTGTTGAGCCTGCTAGTGCAGCATCGCTAGCTGGTTATAGAAAGGCCATTGATCTTGGAATACTAAATAGAGATGATAGTGTAGTGCTTATTGCAACAGGTCATGCACTTAAAGACCCAGACACAATATCAAAAATATTCTAAAAGTGTTTTAATATCCTCAAGGTGATGCAGATGGAGTTTATACCAAGGTTTATGTGTACACAACACCCTGATGCCTCTGTGAAGATTACAGCTCAAGAGGAAGTTGATGAGGCTATACAAGGCTATACCATGTATGGATGTGACGAGGTTATGAGCGATTATGAAGGTAAGCTAACACCATATGCACAGCCAAAGGATATTGTTGTTAAGGCTGCTAAGCTTGGTATTCCAATTGGAGACAAGTACTTTATAACCCCTAGAATACCCAATCCAAAACTTGAAGATATTGACAGAGTTGCTTTATCAATTGAAGCATCACTCATAGCAAACTATTACTCTCATCAACATCTAAATACACAAGCCGTTAAATGGATAATAATGCCTATGGTCGAAGATCCAAATAATGTAAGACTTATTCAGAAGCTTATAATAAAAAAGGCTAGGATACTGCAAGAAGAGCTGGGTCTTCCCAAAAACGATATTCAGTTAATTCCGCTAGTTGAAGATACTCAAAGGTTCTTGGAGATACATAGATATGTTACAATACTTTACAATACTGTAAAGGAATTTGGTGTTGATATAAATCATTTAAGAGTTTTCTTGGGAAAAAGTGATGCAGCTGTTAAAACAGGTCATGTAGCATCGGCACTGGGTTTGATGTATGCATTGAACGAGTTGCGCAAAATAGATGAGGAACTTGATTTAGATATTCAACCTATAATTGGCATGGGCTCTCCATCATTTAGAGGTGGTATAAACAATCCTAATCTTGTTGAGTATGAGGTTAAGCATTATCAAGGATATAGCACTGTTACAATACAATCAGCTATAAGATATGATGTACCTTTTGCCGAGTATCGAAAGGTTTTTTCATCAATTATGCAATGGCTTGGAAAAAAGCCTCATGAGGTATCAGCTTCAGTACTTAGAATCATAAGAAGTGCTTCTGAAAGCTATAGAAAAACTGTTGCTAGGTATCTCGAAGTTTTGGTGAAATATGCCTCGTACATACCATCAACAAGAGATAGAGTTACATGGAAAGAGTATGGAAGGATTTTTCCAGCAGAAGACAAAACTCTTAATGTTCCTCGTGCAATTGTTTATACAGCTACCTGGTATATTTTGGGTCTTCCACCAATATATCTAGATGCAGAATTTATTGCAAATGCATATAGATCCAACGAAATTGATGAAATACTGAATTACATGCCCTATTTAATAGATGAATGGGAATATGAATCACAATTCTACATACCGACTATAGCACGTCAAAGACTTGATGAAGCAATTGTCAAAAAAGTAAATGAAGTTCTTGACTATATGGGGATAAAGCCAGAGCCTAATGAAACATATAAAAGCATTTTAGAGTTTAACCCCATAGAGCCACAGGTGGTGGCTTTAGCTAAAATAAGAGGATTCCTAGGATAATGATGTGTAATCCGGTTACTGACAAGATGATGACCTCCAATAATCTGACTATTGCTATAGGAAAATGATTGATTGCCTAATGCGAAAAGTCTTTAGTCATATACATTTATTTATTAGTTAGCAATAGAATATAGTCTAAGGTGTTTAAAATGAGTAATAGAAGCTCATTTTCAGCATCAAGAAGGTGGCTAAGTAGTGAGAGGATAGCGTTAAGGGTTTTAGAGGAACTTGGATTTAAGATTTTGGAAACAAGGAAAAAGGTTTTGGTTAATGGCATTGAGGTGGGGGAAATCGATGCTGTGGTAGAAGATTCTAGTGGTAACAAATGGGGGGTTGAGATAAAGGCTGGTAGAATTGATGTTACTGGAATTAGGCAAATATATGTGAATTCAATTATTGAAAATGTTAAGCCAATGGTTATATGCAAAGGTTTTGCTGATGATGCTGCAAAGGAGCTTGCTGAAAAGCTTGGTGTAAAGGTAATTGAATTATCTGATGTATTTTTGGTTGATAGTGAAGAGCTAGAGATTATTGTTAGAGAAGTTGTTGAAAACGCTATTGCTGATTATTTTGAACTTTTCTTCACAATGCCATCAAACATTAAGCAAGAGTGGTATGAAACTTTAAAGGTTTTAGCAAATTCATTAACTATTGATGAAGCTTGTGAAAAACTTGGAGTTGATATCAATACACTTGCTAAGCGCCTAAATGAAATGAGGGAAAGAGGATTAATACCAAAATGGGCTAGAAAATTCTCTTCTATTAAGCGTGTTGCTCAAATAATTGTTCAAAGACAAGCAATGAGCCATGCCATGGAGGAAAGCCACAAGATTTTAGAAATGATAAAAACACTAAACACACAGTTTTCACAATTAATTCAAATGTTGTCATCTCTTGAGAAAAACTTGAAGAGTTTTGAAAAGAATCAGTAAAGCTTATGCATAACCTTTTTTAACCAAAAGCTCTGCTATTAAAACTCCATTGCCAGCTGCTCCCCTAATTGTGTTGTGACCAAGAACAACATATTTTACTCCATTCAATACCCTATCCTCTCTGATTCTACCAACAACAACACTCATACCATTACCCTCCATTCTATCCAATCTTGGCTGCGGCCTATCAACTTCTTTTCTCACTACAATAGGCTTTGGAGGTGCTGTGGGTAGATCCAAACCCCTTATTTTGTTTCCTCTAAATTCCTCCATAGCCTTTGCAACTTCATCTATAGACACTTTTTTCTTGAGCTCAACAAAAACAGCTGCTGTATGACCCTCTAAAACCATTACCCTATGGCAACTTGCTGTAACATCAACACTGTTGTTAAATTCTATCGCATTGCCTTTTACAAAGCCTAGGATCTTTCTAGATTCAGTTTCAACCTTATCCTCCTCACCTTCTATGTAAGGAATCAAGTTATCTAGTATAAACATTGATGGCACACCAGTCAAACCTGCACCAGAAAGGGCCTGCATTGTTGATACAACAACTTTTCCAATTCCAAACTCGTCTAGTAGTGGCTTAAGAGTTAATGAAACAATGGCTGTTGTACAGTTTGGCACCTTAGCTATAGCTCCACTCCATCCTCTAACTCTTCTCTGAACCTCTATAATTTCTACATGATCAGCATTAACCTCAGGATTTAAAAGTGGAATATCTGGCTCAAGTCTCATCGAACTTGCATTTGATACTACAACAATTCCCTTCTTAGCAATTTGTGGTTCCAACTCTTTTGCTGCATCTGATGGCAGAGCAGTGAAAACAATATCTATCCTTTCCTTGCCTAGCATATTCAAGTCTATGGGATATAGCTGCATGTCATAGACTTTCTTAGGCATGGGCTTTTCCAAAACCCAGTGAACAGCTTCTACATATTTTCGGCCAGCACTTCTTTCTGATGCCATTAAAAGTTCTAGTTCAAACCATGGATGATCAGCTAGTAGCTGTACAAATCTTTGTCCAACAATACCTGTAGCTCCTAAAACAGCAACTCTTCTCTTCATACCAATTACACCTCTTCAAATATTTTCCTATGTAATTCCCTTAAAATTTTTACTTCTTCTCCCTTCTTCACGTGAACCAACATCGATGGTCTATAGTAATAAGTTTGTAGTCCAAGCACTTCAAAGCCTTTCTCATAGAATATATCAATAATCATTTTAATGAATCTTATGTTTCCAACGCCTTCACCAACTATTGCTATATAAGGCATGTCACTTGATGATTTATACATAATAACCTTTGGCCCAATCATGTTATCTGGTATTTTTCGCTGAATTCTTGTTCCAAACAATTTCCAGGAACCTATAAAAACAGTTGAGCCATAAAACTTTTCCAAAGGTTCAAAAGCTTTTGGATTTATTCTTTTAGCGCCATGTAAAGCAGCTTCCATAGCCTCTACATAGCTCATTACATTAACTATTTTAGCTGATGGAACAACTAAGGGATCTGTTGTCATAATTCCATCAACTTCAGTAACCAAATAAACATCATCTATTCCAAGAAGAGATGCTATAGATGTTGCTGTATAATCCGAGCCTCCTCTTCCAAGAGTAGTCACTACACCATCCTCAGTGGCTCCTACAAAGCCCTCTATAACAGGTGTAACTGAGGCTCCTAAAATAGAGTTTACTATTTTTTCCAGGTTGTTCGCAGTTGAAACATAGTCTATAGATGCATCCCCATGAATATTATTAGTTATTATAAGTTCTCTAGCACTAAGCTCTACAGATTTGACATTGACGATCTCTAAAGATCCAACCATTAGTATCTTGCTTAGCTTCTCCCCAAATGACACAATAAGATCTTGAAATGCTGGATCAAAACTATTTGCTGCTGTACCCACTATTCTTTTTAGTTGTTCAAGTTCCTCCAAAACTCTTTTAACTATTTTCGATGATGATAACTCCTTTGCAATTGCTAAATACTTTTCCACAACATAATCCAAGTGTTTAGTAGAGCCTTTCGCAACTTCAATCAACGAATCTGTAACGCCTTTTGCAGCACTTACAACAACTATAGGCAGTTTTCCATTGTCTATAAACATTTTCTTAATATTTTCAGCAGCTTCTATATAGGATTTTCCATCTCTTAATAGAGAGCCACCAATTTTAACAACACAAAGATTTTTTCTCTCCATCATTTTTTAACCACCTTTTCCAGTGATATGAATAAAACATCATCAAGTACTGAATGAGCAGTTTCAATTCTTCCTCCACCCTTACCAACAAAGAAAAGCTCAGTAGCCTCAGTCTTAACTCTAACAGCATTTAAAGTGCCATTGACTTGAGCTAAGATATTCTCTTTTGGAATTCTCACAATTTTCACAAATGCCGACTTATTTTGAAGATCCAGTGTCGCAACATACTTCAATACCTGACCCTGTCTAATAGCATCTAAAACATCTTTCAATGTAATTTTTGAAAGGCTCTCTCTATATACTGACTTTAGATCAATTGGCTTGCCAACAACATTAGAAACTATACACAACTTAGCTGCTGCATCAAATCCCTCAATATCTAGTGAAGGATCAGCCTCGGCTACACCTATTGCTTGAGCTTTTTTAAGTGCTTGGTCAAAGTCTATCAAATTCTCATGCATTTCCGACAGTATATAGTTTGTGGTAGCATTCAATATTCCCTCAACCTTCTCTACTTCATGACTTTTCATGCTACCAAGCATTTCTAGAAATGGCGTTCCACCCATAACAGTAGCTCTAAACTTCACAACTAAACCTCTTGCCCTAGCCTCATTCATAATCTCATTATAGTGAAGAACCAAGGGAGCTTTATTTGCTGTTACAACATGCACACCTTTTCTTAATGCAAATAGAATATTTGTATAGCCAGGCTCTCCACTAACATAATTTGCAGGAGTTAACTCAATATGTATATCTGGCTCAACCTCCTCATAAATCTCTTTAATACTTGCCCCCTGTCTAGCATAAGGTGAAAACATATAAATACCAGATCTTGGCAATTCACTCATTTTCAACATCTCATACTCATCAAAACCCTCTTTCTTTATAGCAACACCTCTTGAATCTGCTACTGCCACAATACTTATATTAACTCCATATTTCTCCGAAATCGTTTTTCTCTTCAATGAAACCAACTTTACAAATGCTCTACCAACATTTCCAAAACCTATAACAACAACATTCACATTTTTCATAATCTCACCCTCAGCATCCCAAGGCTAAAATCCATGGATAAATAAACAGAATTCTCAACCAACTTCCCCCATTTTCTTAAAATAGTTTCAAAGTAAGAAAATAACCTAGAAACAAGACTCAATACCAACATCTTTTCTTTAAATATCGAAAAACTCTTTGTATTACTGCAACGCATTTTCATCATCCATGGCTTACTGGATTTAATAGTGTGAAGTATTGCTAGAGACTCTTTAAGCATATTTGAGAATGGGATTTTTAGTAATTTGATTATGGATTTAGACGAGAAGGAATGTAAGCAGATTTCAACAAATGTTTTAATTACATTCACTGAAGATATCTGTTTTGTGATGATATCATTTCCCAATTTTCTACTAAGCAATAGTGTAATTATCTTTATCTCTATATACTTCTTCATAACTATTCTGTTTGGCGCATCATTACACCTCTTTTTGCTGTTGTTAAAATAGCGATTTAAAATTTTTTGTACAAGTTTAAAAACTTTATAGAAGCTTCAGCAATTAGATCCATGTACGCAGTACTACCATTGTGTAGGTACTTGTTACCCCTGGTATAGAGCGAATTTCGTCTATGAACTTATTTATCATTTCTATACCAGATGCTCTTACAATGACGAGTATGTCGTATTCTCCAGTTAATTCATATACTATCTCAACTCCTGGTATCTTCAAAATATTTTTGGATACCTCTGGTACTGGAACTGGGGGCTGTGTTTTTACTAAGATGATAGCTTTTATCTCGTTTATGAGCTCATACTCTATTGTTATCTTTTTTATAATCCCACTTTTTATGAGTCTTGAAATTCTTTTTCTAACAGCAGATTCACTTATGCCAAGTTCTTTAGCAAGCTTTGAGTAAGGTGTTCGCGCATTTTCTTTAAGCAATTTTAAAAGCTTTAAATCTAGATCATCTAAAGGCATTATTCCTAGCCCTTAACAACAACAGTTCCCTTCCCATTTAACGCATTGGTTACAGGATTATCTATTACACCAGAAGCTATCACAACTCTGTCAACACCTTCTTCAACAGCTTTCCCAGCCAACATAACCTTTCTATTCATGCCAGGCCCTATTTTCTCAATAATTCTCTCTATAGATGATGACTTTATTTCAGGCACCACTACATTGTCTATTATCACACCCTCTACATCAGTTAGTATTATTAAGTTAGAAGCTTTTAATGCAGTAGCAATAGCATATGCTGCCTGATCTCCATCAACATTTAGGAGAGTGCCCTCACTATCAACAGCTATTGGTGCCACAACTATCGTAAAGCCCTTATCTAAAAGAAGCTGAATAAGCCCTGTCTCAGCTTTAATTACTTTACCTGTGTACCCACCATCTATAACCCTTTTTCTCCCTCTTTCATCAACTATAACAATTCTCTTCTTTCTTTCAGCCAATAACGTTTGGCCATCAGCACCAGTAATACCTACAGCAGGCACATTTAATGCCAGTAACTTTGAAACTATAGTCTTATTTATCTTACCTGCCATAACCATTACATAAACTTCAAGTTCCTTTTCATCAGTATATCTACTCCTTATTCCTTCTGGGGACATCACAAACTTTGGTTCTATTCCAAGTTTTTTACTAATTTCTGTAACAATATCACCTCCACCATGAACAAAAACCACTTTCTCTCTTCTACTTACCTCTGCTAAGTTTTTGACAATGCCATCCATATTCTTATTTAGAGCTCTTCCACCAGCTTTAACAACAATTACCATTGTTTTCAACACCTACACAGGTTTTGGAGGCACTATAAGTAGTCCAGCAGTTTCTTCAAAACCCATTGCAATATTGAATGCTTGTATAGCCTGTCCTGCAGCACCCTTAACAAGATTGTCTATAGCTGCAAATGATGTTACTCTACCAATTCTTTTCTCAATTGCAAAACCAATATCTGCATAATTGCTACCAACAACATATTTGGGATCTGGATAACCCGGGGGAACCTTATATACTATTCTAATGAATGGCTCATTTTTATATGTTGCCACATAGTATTTCAGCATCTCAACATCGTCTATATTTTGAGTAAGCCAAGCATGTGATGATGCTAGTGCTCCTCGCACACTACCAACTGCGTGAGGAACCATGGAAATCGATACGGATTTACCAACAACTAATGAAAGTTCCTGCTCAACTTCCGCAGCATGTCTATGTCCATCAGCATCATATGGTCTTATACAGCCTTCTCTTTCTGGATGGTGATCAGCTATACTTGGTTTTGAACCAGCCTCGCTACTCCCAACCTTTACATCAACAACTATTTTATCTAGAAAAATCAAGTTGTTTTTAACTAAAGGTAGAAGCGATAGTATTCCAGCTGTGGCGTTGCAACCGGGAGATGCAATCAGCTTTGCATTTTTAAGTTCATCACGATGAATCTCTGGTAATCCATAAACAGCTTTGTTAAGTAAATCTGGATAGGGATGTTCAAAACCATACCACATCTTGTAAAGCTCAGGATTCTTCAATCTAAAGTCAGCACTTAAGTCGATAGTTAATATGCCCATTTCTAAAATTTTTGGTACATAATTTAATGAAACACCATGTGGTAGAGAAAGAAAAACAGCGTCACAATTCTTTGAAACAGCATCTAAATTAATATCTGTAAACTTTAGATTTCTATAAATACCACGCAAATTAAAATGAACATAGTGTACAGGCTTGCCCACATACTCTCTCGATGTTGCCATAACAACCTCTACACCTGGATGATTTGCTAGCAGTCTAAGTAGCTCACCTCCTGTATAGCCAGATGCTCCTAATATGCATACTTTCTTGCTATTGGAACTCATTTTGTTATCAACCTGCTGCAAACTTTATTTAGGTACAAGCTTTACTAGTTCAACTTTATTTTTGTATAGCGGTTTTTATACTATAAAGATATGATATTGGTGCAGATTCTAGTAAAGCTACATACATGAATCCGCACATGAATACTAGCATATTGTATATATTCCCTGCAATTCATATAGGATTTGTTAACAAAAACCATGTATTATGAGGTTCATGGAAATGGTAAAAACAAAATGTCCCATATGTGGAGGTGAAGTAACACTACCTGACGATGTCATGTCAGGAGAGGTTATAGAACATGACTGTGGAGTAACGCTGGAAGTTGTTATAGATGGAAACAACATAAAGGTGAAGCCTTTAGAAGGTGTTGACGAAGACTGGGGAGAGTAACAAAGGTGATGTCTATTGCCAAAGCCTTACTAGTTTATGAAGTTATGAGATGGGAGGAAAAAGCTCTTCTAGATGCAGCTAAGGAAATAGATTTAGATGTTGAGCCCATACACCTCTATAGTTCTGTTATCCAAATCGGATATAACGGAGTAAAAGATGTTTTCAAAGCTAATGCTGAAATAGCTTTACAAAGAGCAGTGAGCCATTCTATAGCATTGAATGCTACCATTGCTTTAGAGTCTCTTGGCATTAGAGTAATAAATAATTCAATGTCGACAGCTCTTGCAATGAACAAGCTCTGGACATTATCAATTCTTTCTAGAAATGGTATAAAAACACCAAGAACATTAGTTGCGTTTAGTGATGAGGCATGCTTCAAATTTGCACAAGCAATTGGTTATCCAATTGTTTTAAAGCCTATTGATGGTAGCTGGGGAAGATTAATAGCAATGGCTCGAGATGAGGAAGAGCTTAGAGCAATACTAGAGCATAGAAGCTATATACCAAATCCAACAATGAAAGTTCACATGATTCAAGAACTTGTTAACAAGCCAAATAGAGATATAAGAGTTTTTGTTGTTGGTGATGAGGTTCCAGTGGGTATATATAGAGTAAGTAATCACTGGATAACGAATACCGCTAGAGGGGGGAAGGCGGAGCCTGCTAAAATAGATGATGAGTTAAGGGAGCTTGTTTTAAAATCAGCTAAACTTCTAGGGATAGAGATTGCTGGTGTCGATGTCTTTGAGGATAGAGACAGGGGATACATTGTTAATGAGATTAATGCAGTTCCTGAGTTTAAGAATACTGTTGCGGCAACTGGTTATAAGCTTCAGCTAGATATCATGAAATATGTTAAAAATCAAATAAAGAGATAAAGCATAAAATAACAAATCATTGCTATTCTCATGGTGGTGTCTACATGCTAAAGTATCTAATGTTTTACGAGGATAGAGGTTTAGAAATTTCATATGCTGAGGGGCAATATGTATGGGATTCTAATGGCTTAAAATACATAGATATGCACACAGGGCATGGAGTGGCGTTTCTTGGCCATAGAAATCCACATGTTGTAAAAGCTCTAACAGAGCAGCTGAATAAAGTCTCAATAGCATCAACATCTTTTAGAGTCAGAGTAAGGGAGGAGATGTTAAATATTCTATCAAAGATAGTGCCAAACAGTTTTGAGTATGTATATCTGTTGAATAGTGGTAGCGAAATAGTTGATTTTGCTTTAAAAGTTGCTAGAAAGGCTACGGGCAGAAAAAAGATTGTTTACTTCACTAACTCATTTCATGGCAGAACCTTTGGAGCTTTATCTGTCACATCAAATATTAGATATAGAAGAGGTGTGGAGCCATTACTTCAAGATACTTACCAAGCAAAATTTAATAATGTTGATGAATTAGATAAGGTAGTGGATAATGAAACAGCTGCAGTAATTGTTGAGTTGATACAAGGAGAAGGTGGTGTGAATGTTGCATCAAAAGAGTTTGCTAAAGCAGTGAGAGCTAGAACACTTGAAACAGGCTCTATTCTCATAATTGATGAAATTCAAACAGGTTTTGGCAGAACGGGTACTACATGGCTATTTGAGCAATACAATATAGTACCAGATATTTTGTTAGCTGGTAAGGCAATTGGTGGTGGATTTCCTGTAAGTGTAGCGTTTCTACCACATGAAATAGCATCTAAGCTTGAGCCAGGAACTCATGGATCTACATATGGTGGAAACCCCCTTGCTTGTGCAGCTGTGAAAGCTGCAACAGAGGTGCTTATTCAAGATTCTGTTCCGTTGAAGGCATATGATAAGGGAAGGGAGTTAATAGATTTGCTTAAAAAGGAATTGAGTGGACATAGAATTGTTAGAGAAATTAGAGGTGCTGGGCTTATGATAGGTATTGATCTCAGAATTGAGCCAACAAAAACTATAAAGTGTTTGCAAAACAATGGACTATTGGCTTTAAAAGCAGGGGTAACAGTTCTAAGGCTTTTACCACCATATGTAATAAACCGTGATGATATTGCATATGCGGTGAATGTTATTGGTAAATGCATTGAGGAATCTAGCAGTTGACATGTTGCTAGATATTGTCAAAGCCTATAGCCCTACAGGTGCTGAGGAAAAAGCTGTAAAGATTTTATATGAATATGCTAAAACCCTTGGATTTGACAAAATTACTATAGATAATGTTGGAAACCTTATAGCTGAAATTGGATATGGAGAAAAGAGTCTTGCTTTAATAGGACACATAGATACTGTTCCAGGTGAAATACCAGTTGAGTACAATGGTTATAGCATTAAAGGTAGGGGTGCAGTTGATGCTAAAGGCCCTTTAACAGCAATGTTCATAGCAGCATCTCTTGCTAAGAGAGGTATAGATTTGAATAAGCATAGAATTGTTGTAGTTGCTGCCGTAGGTGAGGAGGGTGATAGTATAGGTGCTAAAGAACTTTTGAAAAAAGGTTTTAAAGCAAATGGAATAGTAATTGGAGAACCTAGCAACAACTCTATTGTAATAGGATACAGAGGTGGTATGCGACTAGAGATCACATGTAAATCCAGACCTTCACACACTTCATCTCCTCCAATAGAGCCTTCAGCATGCGATAAAATCATTGGTATATGGTCAAAAATTAGAGAAATGTACAACACATATACCCCACAGTCAAATTCTGCAACAGCAATTCATATTAGTTGTGGTGAAAACAGTAGATTTAATGTGTATCCAACACATGCAATTCTCATAGTAGATGTAAGAATATCAGTAAGTGGTAGTGTGGAGGCAATTGAAAAAGATGTTCTGAACATAGTTAAACAATACAATGAATGTTTTCAGAGAGTTGTCGATTTTACACCACCAATCAAAGTCTCAGTGAATAACACAGTTGTAAGGGCATTAACAAGAGCATTGTTGAAGACAAACACTAAGCCAAGGTTTGTTTATAAACTTGGGACAAGCGATATGAACATTCTTGCAGCATGTGCAAACAATAATATTGTTGCTTATGGTCCTGGCAAATCACAGTTATCTCATACAGATGAGGAGGAAATAGCTGTTGATGAGCTGCTACAAGGCATAGACATTTACACAAAAACAATTTTAGAGTTTTTCAATATACTTGATTGAATTTGCATTAAAAAATGGAATCTATTAACTAAAATCTCTCTAATTATACCTAGATTCATTACGTTTTCAAAGGTCTTGAAATTCTTGGTTTAACAACTACACCATCTATAGGCTTATTCTCTAAATAATTCACTATAGCCTCCACAACAGCTTCATCCATACCTTTAAGAGACTCCCATGTATATGCAGCTATATGTGGTGTTATAATCACATTTGGATATTTCAACAATTTGTGATCAGGGCCTATAGGCTCTTTCTCAACTGTATCTGCTGCATAAGCTGCTATAGTTCCATTTTCAAGATACTCACACAGCGCATCTTCATCAACAAGCTCTCCTCTAGCGGTATTGACTATTATAACACCCTTCTTCATCTTGCTCAACACATTCCTGTTGATCATATGATAAGTTTCATTTGTTAAAGGTGCATGGAGTGTTACTATATCGCTTTCCCTAGCTAATTCTTCTAAAGATGTAGCATATTTGTAGCTTAGTTGCTCAACTCTTTCCCTAGGTATGTAAGGATCATAAACAATTATTTTAGCTCCAAAACCCTTTGAAAGTATTTCAGCAACTCTAGACCCTATGTTCCCCAGTCCAACAACTCCTACTGTTAAAGAGCTAAGCTCTTTAGCTATGAACTTTGCTCTATCGCCCCACCTACCCTGTTTAACAGCTTCATAGGATTGAACGACATATCTCAAAGCACTTAACATAAGAGCAATTGTGTGTTCCGCAACAGCTTCTCTTTCTCTCCAACCAGGTACCCTAGCAACTGTAACTCCAAATTCTTCAGCAGCTTTAACATCTATATTGTCGTATCCAATACCATGACGAACAATAAGAACAACATCTTGGTTATTCTCAAAGAATTCTCTATCGTAAATTGGGGTAACACTTGCAACAACAACATGATACCCTCTTAGCTTCTCAGCTAAGAGCTTGCCTCTATAGTCTCTTGGAACCTCAAGTCTATCGACAATCCCAAGCTTTTTAAGTTTTTCAATGGCATCGGTATATAAACCAAAGGACTTAGAATTAACAATAGCTATTCTAATCACTACTTAGCACCTGAAGCACTTCATCCAAAACTCTCTTAGCTACTTCAACACTTCTTGAATCAAATTCTTGAATCATTTGAACAGGTGGGTAACCAGCATCAATTCCTCTAAATTTCAAGAGTTCTCTTATAGCCTCTTGAACCTCATTAGAAAGCTTAGTTAAAGCTTTTCTTAATTTGTTGACTTGGTATTGAAGCTCTAGAGCCTTGGTTAAATCACCTTTTAGAACATAGCTATACAACTTCGATGCAGCTTCTGGAATGAGGTTGGATATTCCACATATGTGAGCTGGGATTCCTATGGCAAATGCGTAGAACATGAATGAATCTCCAGCTGCAGCAATAAAGTACTTATCTTTAAATCTCTTAGCATATTCTAATAATTGATCAACATCTCTACTAGTATCCTTTATACCCTTAACACTTTTCACATTATCAACAATGTATTGAAAATCATCAGGTGTTATATTGTATCCAACACGCCCAGGATTGTTGTATATAATGATATCTAGCTCTATCTTGGATGCTACATGGTTAAAGAACTCAGCTAAACCTTTTTTACTAGGTCTATGATATGGAGGAGCCACAATGCTAACCTCTTTGTAGCCTAGATCCTTAACATTTTTGCCAAGCTCTATAACAGTATCGATACTAGCTGATCCTATGTGTGGCAGTAAATACATGTCTTTAGGAGAGAGTTCAAGAGCTTTTTCAAAAACCTTTAGCCTTATAGATTTTGGAAGTATAACTCCCTCGCCATATGTACCTGTTAGAAACAGCCCTTGAACACCATTCTTATATTGAAACTCTATCAACTGTTTCAAACAGTCTACACAAAGTTCTCCATCTTTTGATAACGATGTTATTAAAGCAGTGATTATACCATTTCTTTTCACAATTAACACCTAATACCTTTTCAATGCTGAAAGTAAATAAAGCTTATATAAAACCATGTTTTAAAATATATTTCTGCTACATCATTAAAATGAATTCTAAAACCTTTTTGAATATTTCATAGTCTTTACTTAATTTATCGCTTAATTTGCTATTGGGTTTAACAACATCTGCTGAAAATTTTGATGATATTTTGTAGATATGGTCTTTAAAAACTGCCTTTTCTAGTGAAGTTAAGGCTAGTAAAGAATTACCTACATGTACAGCATCTGGTATCTTCGTAAATACAACATTTTTATTGAAGGTGCTGGCAAGAAGCATTTTTATAAAAGGTATTTGCGCTATTTTGCCACTAGCCACAATCTTTTCATAGTCTATACCACAACCTTGAATAATGTCTCCAATAAGCTTCAGCAGTAATACAAGTCCTTCTGCAATAGACGCTAGAAATAAGTTCATGTTCAATCCCTCTCTCAATCCAAGAACCCAAACACCTATATCCCTAGACATTCTCGGGTGTCTCTCTGGGTATAGCAGTGGTATTACCACTGGCGTGGGTTTTGCAATAAACTCTTCAATGTTAATCTTATAGAGATTTTCTACAACATCTTCAATGTTTGTGTTAATTAGTTTAGCTATGTACTCTAAAACAATTCCACAATTGTTCAATGCTAAACCAGGAATCCAAATACCTCTGTAAAGATAATATGTTTGCAAATTCATATTATTTGACATATCTATAACAGGTTTTTCACTTGTAACTCTAAGCATGCTACTAGTACCCATATTGATAACACCAACACTTCTTTCACCACCAGTAAGTCCAAATATCATAGAGCCTCCATCATATAATCCAAGCACAACTGAAACATCCTCAGAAAGACCCATTTCCCTAGCCACATCAGATCTTAAATGCAGTATATAATCACCTTCCTCAATCCTTGGCAACTGATTTTCATCTACATTTGCAATTTCCAATGCGAAATCATCCCACTTAAGCTTGAATATGTTTAAAAGTTGATAAGAACCACTTGCACTAGACAAATCTGTAATAGGCTCATTTGTAAAATGTAGCATTAGCATAGCCTTTACATCTAGCAACAACGATTTCTTAACAATGTCAGGATTTCGCTGTAGGAAGTAGAGAATCTTGGGTAAGTTATAGATTGGAAGTGGAGGACACCCAGTTCTTCTATAAATTTCAACACCATGTACCTTAACATAATTTAAAACCTCTTCAGATCTTCTATCAAGCCATGTAATAATATTGCTATAAAACTCACCATTTCTACCAACAAAAACCAATGAAAATAGGTAAGATGAAAATATTAGCACATCTGGTTTACCCCAGTTTTTAACTAAATGTTTTGCAAGTCTCTTAGCTTCACCAAGTACATGTGCAGGTATATGCTCATACACCTTCTCATTAGATACTATAACATGTTTTGAATTAATCATTTCTTTAATGGAAAATTCAAAATTCTTATCATCGAAAATTGTCATAGAAGCTTTGATATATGTTGTACCTATATCTATAGAAATTATTTTAAATAAATTCAAAGTTTTCACCACATAATAGTCCAATTGAAATTCATATAATTAGAATAATAAGAAATAAATAAAATCGTTATTTTATTTATTGCTACATAATTACTTCTTCAATAATTTTATTTATAGCTTTTCTTAAAGTGACATATATAGAGAGTTTAGATAAACCTAATAATTGTGATAGCTTCTTCAATCCTCTGCTTCGCCTAGGTGCAAGTATATACCCTGTTTCATAAGCTTTTAAAAGAATTTCTAGCTCTCTTCTAGTAAGTATTGAAAGTGTATAGCTTTTAGCTATTTCGTGAACAATGTCTTTTACACAATTTAGAAGAGATTTTGCAATAAAAGCTATATTTTTGGGCTGTAATATGATAACAAATTATCGATAAATCTTTCAACACTGCTTCGATCCCCATATGCACAGAATTTTCTAAGACCATGAAACATAATATAAGGCTTCACAATTCTGATATTGTAATCATTGATAAGCTGAAAAAATTCACAGCATTCCTTTACTGCAAGAATAATGCTATGAGAATCAAATTTTAATTCTTCAAAAGATACCACACCCAAGTTCCTGTATATTTTTTCATTCGAATATTCTTTTAAATGCTCCAATGCTTTGAGATTACAGCAATAGTGAGGTATAGCTTCTCTTTATCATCTCTATCTACATAAAGAATTACAGGATCATTAACATGCCTAGATAGTTCACCAAATAGACTTGAGGCAGAAGCTTTAACTGCTATAGCATAGCTTGCAATGTGATATTTAGGCAAAGAAGTAACTTCATTCTATAATTTGTAGATAGATTTATAAGTTTTTGCAAGTTCCTTAACATAGATTAAAAATTTTTCATAGCATTTCTCATAAACATTCTTTAGTTGAGCTTCAGGTGATATTACATCAGCTTGTGATTTTATTATTACATCCAATTTTGCTTTAGCTATATCATTTACATAATTCAAAGCTCTTATAGCTACTATCATAGCTCCTAATGCGCTAGCCATTCTCATTACATCGCCACTATACAATGTTATTGGCTTGTCCAGAATATTTGAAATAATTTTTACCACTTCTAGAAGATTACATCCACCACCACCGCAATGCAAACTTTTTATAACAATACCATTTTCCTCCATAGCATTTAGAGCTGTTTTCAATGTGTATCCAACCCCCTCAATAGCTGCTCTAGCTATATGACTAACTTTGTGATGTACTTCGACCCCTAAAATAGTTAATCTTAGGTATGGATCTCTAAATGGGAATCTTTCACCAGATATAAAAGGCAAAACATATACATTTTCACTGCAAGCTTTAACCTCTTTAATCATTTTCAAAAACTCGTTCCATTGAGAAGACTTAACAATATTTTCTCTAATCCATTCTAAAAACGTCATACCATTGTTTGATGCAGCTCCAATGGTTCTATAACCATCAGCACCATAGTAACAGAAAAACCTCATTTCTTCTCTTTTATCTAAAACAACATCCTTTTTGAGAATTCTTATGACAGCTGTTGAACCAAGGTTTATAACACCCTCATCCTCATATACGCTATAACCTATGTTTTGAAGAGCTCCATCGAAAGAACCTAAAACTACAGCTGTTTTCTCAAGCCCAAGATCAGGAAAGGATTTATAATCTAAAACTTTAGCTCCTTCAACAATCTCTGGAAGAATCTTCTCATCAACATTTGCTATTTCCAAGGCTAGAGAATCCCATTTAAGCTTGTGTATATTCATTAAACCTGTTCCAGATGCAGTTCCATAGTCTAGTGCTCTTATACCAGCTAATTTATAAATTACATAGTCTTTTACAAAACTAATAGCATGAGCTTTTTCAAGAAAACCTCTAGCTCTAGCCCACATCAACTTAGTTAATGGGTAAACAAATATAGGCGGACAACCAGTTCTCATGTACAGTTTCTGGCCATGAGCAGAAACCTCATCTTGATAAATAGCAGATCTGGTATCGAGATGAGTTAAAACACCTGTAAGAGGGTTAAGTTTTTGATCAAGTAATGCTAAGCCATGGAGATAACAACTAAAAGACAAAGCCTCAACTTTTTTCTCAAAACCCTTAACCACAAGCTTGAGGCACTTAAAAATATTTTTTAAAATCTCATCAAGATCATGTTCAGCAGCACCAGGCTCCGGCATGTGAAGGTTTACAGGTTGTGTACACTCCTTTGCTATGTGGCCTTCAAAATCCATTAGTGCGGTCTTCACAGATGAGGTACCTATATCTATAGCTACAATCATCATTATTTACCATTAGTAATTATTATGTTAAACTTTAATAATGAAATACAAAGATAAGAAGTTTATAAAATATTAGTTTTATTTTTACCCTTATTAACCCTATGTTGAATCAACAAGGTAGTGTTAACTGTGTGTAGTATGGCAGGTAATGAAGGAAAGAGTAGTAAAAGGATTTTGTATTCAGCCCTACTAATCTGGCTATCCGCATCATCATTTGTTGGCCCAGGTATTGTATGAGCAGCCGAAGCTATAGGATCTGGTGAGGTAGTATTATCTACACGACGTGGTGCAGCATTTGGGCTGATGTTATTATGGGTATCCACATGGGCTGTTATTCTCAAGAACTTGAGTCCTGGCTATCTCCATGGTAGACGGACTGTGGTTTTTGGTGAAGGTGCTATGGATATGTATGCAAAGATGCCACTAAGAAGAGTATGGTCAATAGTGTTCAGCATTTTACACATACTTGCAGGTGCTATGAGCATAGGTGGTTTAGATGCTAGTGTAGGTGTAGCAGTATATACAATAGCTGGTAAAATAAGGCCAGTTCAAGCATATACTGCTGGTATGTACATTGTTATAACTGAAAGCCTCGCCCTAATGACGGGGAGGAGGTCAGAAGAAAGGAAGAGATCAGGATAATACCACTTCAATAATAAAAACATAACCTTATTTTTCAATTTTAATATTTAACATTAAATGGATTTTGAGAAGACTGCTTCATTTGGCTCAATATATTTTCGAGCCATTGAGGTATTTTTACATTGTCTACTCTTCTTGATGGAGTGTAGGGCTTTATATCTAATACAGGTGTTTCGTTATATAAATCTATGTTCTCGACATACAGTAAACCACTGTCTTTATCTACATCTCTTAGTTTTGCTATTGTTAAAGCTATTGGGTTTGGCCTATGTGGAGAATCTGTTGAAAAAACACCTACCTCAGGCAAGGTATGTAGTGGAATCCCCAGTTTCCTAGCCAAGCCCCTAGGTCTTACAACTAACACATTTCTTGTGTTTTCTGAAACTTTATGAAGATAAGCTAAAATAATTATATGAGAAAATCCCTCCAAACCTCTCAACCCAGCTCTATATTCAGGAAAAATCTCAATAATACCGTCAACACCATTTATAGACTCCTTTACATGCTCATCGCTATAACCATGCCTTACAATACCAATTGGTTTTAAAACAATGCAACTAAGAGACAAGATATTAACACCATCAATATATACATTGTATTGTACATAAATGCTTTACTACTAATGCTTTATATGTTGTCTGAAGATAAGCAGTAGAAACAAAAATAGTTATACAAACGTGAAAATGTAAATACAATTCATGACTCTTATTACATTAATTACTTACTTATCTTGTACTGGATATAGAACTGTTTAAGTAGCAGCAAAATGTTGATTTTATAGTAAGACGTTTCAAGTCCCTAAATCACTTAATGAAAATCAAATATGATGCATGTTTATAGAGAGAAGTTACCTAGATTATCTGTAGAGAAATGCAATTTACAATTCTTTGAAGAGAAACAGTGCTGATAATGTCTAAATTTATTTTAAAGCTACAGGCTTTGAATACCTAGATATAGTTCTAAAAGCTCCTTCTTTTGTAAAAGTTCTTTGGGCTCTCCTGCAAATCTTATTTCACCACTTGCAAGTAGATATACCCTATCAGCTATTTCTAGTGCTCTGTGAGCATATTGCTCAACAATTAGAATTGTTATACCCTTTTTTCTTAGCTCAACAACTTTTTCCAAAACTCTTTTAACCATTATTGGTGCCAAGTCTGTTGTTACCTCATCGAGTAGAAGCAGCTTTGGATTTTTCATCAATGCTAGTGCTATTGCCAACATTCTTCTTTCACCACCACTCAATGTACCTGCTTTTCTATTTATCAACTCCTTGAGCTTGGGGAAAGTCTCTAAAACATCGTCAACTCTTTTCAGAAACTGAGACTTTGGCAAACCTACAGCAGCTAGTCTCAAGTTCTCATATACAGATAGACTAGAAAATATATTGTTTACTTGTGGTACATAGCCTATTCCAAGCAATGAGATTTGATGTGGCTTTAAACCAGCTATGTTACTGCCATTAAATATGATTTCACCACTATAGATGTCTGCCAATCCATATATGCTATTAAGAAGTGTTGTTTTTCCAGCACCGTTGGGGCCTATAATAGCTGTGATAGAACCTTCTGAAACATCTATATTGACATTAAACAAAACCCTTATTTTTCCATATCCTGAGTACAGATTTCTTATTTGTAATAATACCAATTGGTGTTACCCTAAATAGATTTCAGCTACCTTAGGATTCTTCAAAATTTCTACAGAAGTTCCACTTGCAACAACTCTTCCCCTATCCATAACATAGACATTATCAGCATACTTTAAAGCTATATCAATTCTGTGCTCTATAACAAGAAATGATACATCCAAAATACTTCTAATTTTGCTTAATCTTTCAAAAATTCTAGAGGCGTATCCAGGGTCTGTACCACCAATTGGTTCATCAAGAGCTAAAAGCTTTGCTCCTGAGGCAAGAGCTCTTGCAACTTCAAGCATTTTTAGATGGCCTGCACCAAGCTTATAAGCTTCCCAATCCCAGTATGAGTCAAGACCAACAACTTCAAGTATTTTAAATGCTTTTTCAATGTTCTCCTTCTCCTCCCTAACCCAACTTCTTTTAACTAATGCTCTCAATGGATTCTCGCCCCTACTCTTCATAGCAACAAGAACATTATCCAAAACAGTTAAGCTTCTAAATGGCTGTGGTATTTGAAATGTTCTTGCAAATCCAAGGCTATAAACTTTATAAGGAGGCCATCCAGTTATATCAATGGAATTAAACAAGACCTTGCCATAATCAGGTTTCAAAACACCAGTACAAACATTAACAAAAGTTGTTTTCCCAGCGCCATTAGGGCCTATAAGCAATGTTATGCTATTTCTTTGAACATCTATTGTTACAGAATCCAGTGCCACAACTCCTCCAAATCGCTTAGTTAAATTCCTCGTAGATAGTATAGAACCATTTGAATTAGCGTGGCTCAATGCATTCACCCAGTTTACATAACTTACTTGGATTATTTTTAGTTTTTAAAAATTTATGCATATACTATACACAACTATACATATAAATTAAAATGAGTTAGTTTAAAAATATATTAATTTTTAAAACATGATCTTCATTTCATATTTTTGCTTTAACTATATATCACAAGCTGACCGTTTATAAACCCTCCTACCTCCTTCCATACATACTTATCTCCTTCTTTAACTACAGCACCAATTGTATAATCTGTTGTTGCTCTATCACCATTTTCATCAAGTTGGAAATGTCCTGAAGCTCCAATAAACATTTGAAGTACTAGAGGAATTGCATTTCTTATGGCTTCACCATCATATTTACCAACATGATCTAAAGCTAGTGCAACAGCCCATACAGCATCGTAAGTGAAGTATGCATAGGGTATGGGTTCTTGGCCAAGTTTTTGAATAAGTCTTTGCCTAACTGAGTCCTTCAATGGTGATTGGCCAGGAGCAGCCATAGTATTCCAGAATCCTACTTTTGCAGCAAAGTCGGCAAGTTCTTTATTTTCAACAAGTTTAGATGTTCCATAGGTTCCATCAGAGCCTTCCCATTTAACCTCAGCAAGTATTGGATATTTCAAAGCCTCTGTAAATATGTTTGCCACTTCTTCAAAGGATATTGCCAGTACACCAACTTTGTCCTTGCCATATTTATTCACATAGTTTGTAACAATGTCATTAAGTTTTGCAACTTCTGTTGAAAACTCCTGTGCTTTTGGATCATATCTTATTCCATTATCGAACCCACAGTTTCCTCCACCAACACTACTACACAATTTCATAAACTCTGTTTTTGTATAATTAACTAGTCCATCTCCCCATGTATCACCTCTCCATATTGGAACAACATATCTTACTCCTCTTTCCCACAGAATGTGAGCTATTGCAATTCCCTGGTATTTGTCTGGAGGCACAAATCTATATATGAAGTCATTTGGTATTGCAAGCTCCATAGATGTTGATGACTGTGAAATAACTAGTATTTTATTTGAATCAGCGAAACTCTTAATATTTTTAACCTCGCTACTGGCCATGGGGCCAACAACAACTTTTACACCTCTTGCTGCAAGATCCATCAACTTATTTAGTGCAATATTAGGATCAACAGCTGTGTCCTCAACATAGGGTTTCAATCTCCATGGTTTACCAAGTTTCTGCAGCCACTCATTAACATCATTTACAGCCAAAAGAAATGCCTCTTTGCATTGTGCTCCATAAGTTGCTAGTGCACCCGATAATGGTAATAGTGCTCCTATTGGAATGTCTCCTGAAAGTACTGTAGCTATTGGGGTAGCATATGTTGTTACAGTGTACGTTATTGTGGAGGGAGCAACTGAGGATACTGTGGGAGTTGCTTGTACTCCAGGTTTAGACATAAGCGAGTATGATGCATAGCCTATACCATATCCAACGACTAGTGCTACTATGATTAGGCCAATTGCTATGGTGTTTTTCATGTTTATACACCTTTACATCTATCGTAGTTACTATACATGTATATGCTATTTTGAGGGCTATAAATATTTTAATCAGATTTATAATCATATAAATCAATTTCATGTTACTTACTATAGTCTATGTATTTGTGGCTGAATAAAGTATTTTATACCCTACAAACCATTTTTGACTAAGTCGCTAAGACGTGGTGTAGAAAGTAGTATGTTGCCCATAGTGCTTACATCAATAGCCTATGCATCTATATTAGCAATTGGATGTGCTGCAATAACCTTGTGGTATGCATCAACACGTGTATTCAACTTTGCACATGCATCTATGGTTAGCTGGGGATTTTACATAACATTTATACTTTATAAGCTTTTTGATTCTTCACCATATTTATTTATGCCTATTGCTGCATTAATTACTGGCTTATTTGGTATTGCCATATATGTTTCGGTAATTAGAAGGTTGATACAGGTTAAAGCATCTGAAATAACACTGATGATGGTTACTTTAGGTGCAGATTTTGTTTTATTTGCTTTTCTAAATGTTGTTATAGATTATCTTGCAAATGTTTACAGATGGGATATTAGAAGTGTAAATATCGTTTTAAAGGATGTTACAATAGCTACAATATATGGTGTTACTATTAAAGGTGTTTACCTAGTAGCACCTTTTTCAGCTCTTGCATTTCTAGTTTCTATATACATGTTTTTGAATATGACAAGCACTGGAATAGCAATGAGGGCTTCTATAGAGAATCCAGAGCTTTCATCAATTCTTGGGATAAATACTGATAAAATCTATGCACTTGCATGGTTTATTGGAGGGTTATTGGCAGGGTTTTCTGGAGGCCTTTTAACAATGATTACACAAGGTACAAGCTCTATAGGTTCTGACTTGATAGTACTCTACTTTGCTGGATCCATTGTTGGAGGTTTGCAAAATATTTTAGGTGGTTTATTAGGTGGGCTTCTTGTTGGATTAAGTGAAAGATTGATTCCATACTATCTCTCAGCTGTTTTTCCATGGATTTACTCATATAGATTTGCAGTACCCTTGATAATGCTTGTAGCAACACTGCTTCTATATCCAAGGGGCTTAGCTGGGTTGGTGGAGAGGAGATGGCGCTAGAATCAGGACTAACATATATATTAATGAACATTATTTTAAATTTCAGCATATACTTAATACTATCACTTAGCCTCAACATAGAAGTTGGGTTTACTGGTATTCCACAATTTGGAAGATTAACAGCAGCATTGGTAGGATCTATAGCTGTTGGTGGTGTAATAGGCAGAGTTGCAGCTACTTTAATAGGAGCTCCTACAGGTAGTGAGTTCATATCTTACAATGCACCAATAATAACACAAATAAACAACTATCTATCTACACATGCTATAGCATCAATTACCCTTTTAGTATTGGCAATTTTGACAGCAGTATTACTTGGAGCCTTAATAGGTTTGCTAACAGCATTGCCTGCAATAAGACTTAAAGAGTCTTATCTAGGTATAACACTATTGTCGTTTGGTGAAATACTTAGAACAATTACATATAACTCTCCTGAAATAATTGGAGGAACATTGGGCATTGCTGCACCATCCTTTTTCAGTTTTACAGGCGCATATGAGAGTTTTGCAGTCATGCTATTCATAGTCTTAATGGCTATTTTCTGCTACTTAATCGCTGAGCGAATAAGTAAATCGCCTTTGGGAAGGGTTATGAGAGCTGTTAGAGATTCTGAGCTCGCTTCACAAGTTTATGGAAGAGATATAATGATTGTAAGAATCTATGCCATTGTTATAGGCTCTTCAATGGCGGCATTAGCAGGAGCTCTCTACTCCATATTTACAAAAAGTGTGAGAGCAGATATCTTCACAAGATACAGCTGGACATTTTTACCATGGGCATACATAATGCTTGGTGGAGTTGGAAACAATCTTGGGGTTGCTCTAGGAGTTATAATACTTACTATAGCTAGAAGCACCATATCCATATACAAGTATGAGATCTCAGAACTTATTCCAATAGACCCTGTTTGGCTAGAGTACATACTAATAGGTATGGTGATAATACTGCTAACTCTCTTTAGACCTCAAGGAATCCTACCAGAAAAGCCTGTAACCACTGTTTCTAAAAAAGAGCTTGAGGACATTAAAAGAAAAGTTGCATCATTCACTAGCTAATTTAAACTATTTATTTATATGACAAGCGAGTAAACCCTAATACAAATATTCATAAATTATCTACAATGATATATGGTGCAAACTAGGGTCTTTTCAAATGAGATATAGAATCTTCTTCAACTTGAAGAAAAACTAAACAGCAATAAAAATGTTTCAAACTCCTTTCTCAAGTCTTTTTCTTGCACTATCTATGTGCTTCATTATAATGCTAAATGCTTTTTCAACATCATTTTTAGATAAAATGATTATTGTATCTGTATAACATGATTCGATGTGAGTAATGTTTATATTGTTTTGCGCTAACACATTTGCTATATAGGCTAAGACCCCTGGAGTTGTCACTATTTCAATTGGACTTACAATAATTATTGCTGCTTGATCTTTTTGCACATTAATAACATCATCACTCTTTATTATTGTTAAGTACTCATTAGCTGTTTCCCTATCTAACACAATTGTTATTGTTTTAACGCTTTGCATTATGGCTATAAATCTAGCTTCGGACATTAACTTACTTAGAAAGGCTATGACATAGCTAAGCGCAGATGATCTTAGTGTTACAATAGTTATATCTGTTCTTATCTCAATTGAGGATCTTGCTAATACCTCAAGAACCTCTCTCCTAACTTGCCTTTCTCTTCCAGCTTTACTAGAATACCTTATTAAGGCCATTTTAATTGAGTCAACAGATACTTCTTTTCCAAGCAATTGCGAGATTATGGGATGCAACATTTTTGCTAATTTACTATAGTTAACAATACCTCTTCCAATACACTGTTGAATTATTGGATCACTGGAAACAACATCTGTAACAATATCTGATACTGACGACAATTGTTCCACCTATAACAGATATCTGATACAATTAGTTATAAACATTTCACTAACTGGAAAAATGCGTTCTAAAAACTATAAAATAAAATTTAAGGTGCAAATCAATTGAAGGTTGTACTAGCGTATTCAGGTGGGTTAGATACTTCAACAATATTAGTGTTGTTGAAGAAAAAATACAATGCTGATGTTATAACAGTTACAGTTGATGTGGGGCAAGAAGATGATATGAAAGGTGTTGAGGAGAGGGCATATGAGCTTGGAGCATCTAAACATTATACCATAGATGCAAAGAAGGAATTTGCTGAAGAGTATGTGTTCAAAGCAATTAAAGCAAACGCTTTGTATGAGGGGAAATACCCACTTGGAACAGCTCTTGCAAGACCATTAATAGCAAAAAAAGTTGCTGAAATAGCTATGGAGGAGAACGCTGATGCTGTAGCACATGGATGTACTGGCAAAGGCAATGACCAAGTCAGATTTGATTTAACCTTGAAAGCATATCTAAAGCCAGGCATAAAGATATTGGCACCTGTTAGAGAGTTGAAGCTAACAAGAAGCGTCAATATAAAGATTCTTAGCGAGTATGGCTACAAAGTTCCTGAAACACATAAGAAGTACAGTATTGATGAAAACTTGTGGTCTAGAAGCATAGAGGGAGGAGAGCTTGATGACCCACTTAAAGAACCAGGTGAAGACGCATTTGCGTGGACCATGCCACCTGAAAAAGCTCCTGATAAGCCAGCTTACATTAGCATAGAATTTGACGAAGGTATTCCAGTTAAGGTGAATGACGAAAAAATGGATTCTGTTCAGATGATAAAATATTTAAACATGTTCTTAGGCTCTCATGGATTTGGCAGAATAGATTTGATAGAGAGCAGAGTTGTTGGATTGAAGAGTAGAGAGGTTTATGAAGCTCCTGCCGCATTGGCATTGATAGAAGCACATCAGGATTTGGAAAGAATGGTTTTAACACCAAAAGAACTAAGATTCAAGAGACTCATTGATGAAATGTGGACTGATTTGGTTTATCAAGGTCTTTGGATAGATCCTTTAAGAACACATTTGGAAAGCTCTATAAACTCTATGAACAAATACATATGTGGTGTGGTTAAATTAAAGGTCTTTAAAGGCTCTTTATCAGTAGTGGGAAGAAACAGTCCATATTCTCTATATTCGAGAGAGGTCATAGACTACAACACTGGGTGGTATCCATCAGATGAGGAGGCTAGAGGATTTATAATGATACATGGAATGTATGCATTAACATCGTTAAAGGTTAGAAATAGTAAGTAATGTCTTGTTTCTTGAGGAGCAAATGGTATGACTCTACGATATAGAATATACATAGGACAGACAAAGGATTTTATTGAAAGCTACTTCTCTAGCTTAGAAACGGATAAGAGACTTGTTAAATACATCACAATGGTTATGATGGCGCATGTAAAAACGCTAATGAATCATGGAGTAATTCCGAAAGACCATGGAGAGGAGATACTGAGAAAGCTTAAGGAAGTTTTTCAATCTAATGGAGAACTTTTGTATAAGTGGATTGAAAAATCAAATACATTGTATGAAGATGCTTTTGAAGCACTTGAAGCATATTTACATGATGTTTCAGATGCTGATGCAGGCTATGTGGCAATTGGTAGAAGCAGGAATGACCATATAGCAGCTGTTCTGAGGCTTTACATAAGAGACAACATTGTTAACATCCTATACAAGCTTTTAGAGGTTAGAGAAGCTTTGTTGCATAAAGCAACGGAGTTTAGAAGTATAATAATACCATTCTTTACACATGAACAGATTGCTCAATGTGGTTCAGCATCAATATTCTTCATGTCTTATGAGTATACATTGGCTAATCTTTGGAAAATGCTTTACCAAGGACTTGACTTACTCAAAGAAAATCCCCTTGGTTCTGGAGCGGCAAGTGGCAGTCTTGTAAATATTGATAGAGATTTTATTGGGAATCTTCTTTGTCTGGATAACACAGCAATACCACCATACTATGCAACAGGTTCAAGACTTTTCGTTCTTCACTATCTAAACATGTTATCACTTATAATGCTCGAGTTAAGCAGATTTGCGGAGGACATGATATTTTTGAATAGTCTAATACCAAATGCACTAAACCCACCTGTTGAACATGTAGCAACAAGTAGTATAATGCCCCATAAGAGAAACCTTGTCACAATGGAAATTGTTAGAGCCAATGCCTCAAAAGTTTGTGGATTGAGTTTTGAGTCTCAATCTATATACAAAGGCCTTCCGTATGGCTACAATCTAGATTTTCAGGAAATAAATAACGCAATTATGCAGTCTCTTGAAGTTGTTCAAAAGACGTTGGAAATAGTTAAAGATTTTATAAATGGTTTAAACATAAATGAGAATGTTATTCAAAAATATATTGAGGATAAACCATGTTGGAGTAGTGACCTAGTTGAGTATATTGCTTTAACTAATGGAAGACCGGCAAGAGAGGTTTATCTAAGTCTTGCTAGATTATTCAAGGAGTGTAGCGCAATAGATTCGAAATGTGTTTCAAAGCTTCTATCTTCACTTAATCTATCGCATGTCGATATTTGGAACATAGTCAAGAACAAACCCATCGAGATAAACATTAAGAAGATACTTGAAGATGCCTGGACAAGGCTCGAAAGAGACAGAAATATTGTTAAAAGCATTTCACTATTCATTGAAAAGTGTACCTCAGCGCTTTTAAGCTAATTTGGTAGAGTATGTGTGAGGGTTCTTGCACATATACACATTGCCTCATGTAAAATGCGAAACAGGATTGAAAAGCCGCCTGCTACTTGAGAATGGTGATGCTGTAGAAGGATGTGGCTTTGGCGCTAAAGGTATTAGTGTAGGAGAGATTGTATTCTCAACTAGTATGACAGGCTATACAGAGGCTTTAACAGATCCTAGCTATGCTGGTCAAATACTTGTATGGACACATCCAATGGTTGGATGCTATGGAGTTCCAACAAAAGCACATAACTATTGTGGTGTTCCACTAAACTATGAATCTGATAAAATACAAGTTGAAGGCTTTGTAATTTCAGAGCTTCCACCACCAAATCACTATCTAAGTATCTATGATTTGAACACATGGCTTTTGAAAAATGGCGTTCCAGGAATGTACAAAGTCGATACAAGAGCTTTGGTCAAAAAACTTAGAGAACGTGGTGTTATGATGAGTGTTTTAGCTGTTTTTCCAGAAGATGAAGAAGTTTCGTGGGACGAACTTGAAAAGAAACTGAGAACAGCCACGAGATACGACTTAATAAATTTTGCACATATAGTGTCGCCAAAGAATATAGTGGTTCATGAGCCTTTGACAAAGCCCGTAGCTACTATAGCTGTTCTTGACTGTGGTCTAAAGTATGGGATATTGAGATGGCTTTTGAGATACGGATTCAAGGTTATAAGATATCCGTGCTGGGCTAAGGCAAGTGAGCTGCTCGATAATTCTAATGGTATTGTTGTAAGCAATGGTCCTGGAAATCCAGCTGTTTTAGTGGATCAAATAAGAACTGTTAGAGAAATAGTTGAATCTGGCAAGCCAGTTCTTGGAATATGCCTTGGTCTGCAGCTTATATCACTATCTCTTGGAGCTAAAATCTACAAGCTTAGATATGGTCATAGAGGACCTAACAAGGGTGTTGTTGATGTTTTAACTGGTAAAAGTTATATAACAACACAAAACCATGGTTATGCAGTTGATCATAGAAGTCTTGTTGAATCAGATTTAATTTTGTGGTTTAGTAATATTGATGACAAGTCTGTTGAGGGGGTTATACATAAAAAACTACCTGTAATCGCAACACAGTTCCATCCAGAAGGGGGGCCAGGACCCCATGACACAACATGGGTATTTGAAATGTTTAAAAAGATGGTGTTAAACCATGGAGGTAGTTAAAAAAGTTCTTGTAATAGGATCTGGGGCTATTAAAATAGCTGAAGCTGCGGAATTTGACTATAGCGGCAACCAAGCGTTGAAGGCTTTGAAGGAAGAGGGTATTGAAACTATTTTAATAAATCCCAATATAGCAACAATACAAACAAGCTATAAATTTGCTGATAAGGTCTATCTCCTGCCCCTCAAAACGGAATATGTTGCTAAGGTTATTGAAATTGAGAGACCAGATGGAATTCTCATAGGTTTTGGAGGACAAACTGCTTTAAGTATTGGTGTAAGACTTCATGATACTGGTGTGTTGAGTAAATATGGTGTGAAGGTTTTGGGAACACCAATTGAGGGTATTAGAAGAGCATTGTCGAGGTCGTTGTTTAGAGAAACTATGGTTAAGCATGGAATACCTGTTCCACCAAGCAAAGCCACAACATCTATTGATGAAGCTATTAAAATAGCTGAGGAAATGGGGTATCCGGTCATGGTTAGGGTTAGCTTCAATCTCGGTGGAGCAGGAAGCTTTGTTGCGTGGAGAAGAGATGAGTTGGTGAAGAAACTTAGAGCAGCTTTTGCACAATCAGAAATAGGTGAGGTTTTAGTTGAGAAGTATCTTCATCACTGGAAGGAGATAGAGTTTGAGGTTGTTAGAGATAGCTATGACAATGTAGCTGCAGTTGCATGTTTGGAGAATCTAGATCCTATGGGGGTGCATACTGGTGAATCTATTGTTGTAGCACCATGTCAAACGCTTACAGATTTTGAGTATCAACTCTCTAGAAACTTGTCAATAGCAACTGAGAGAGCTATAATGCTTGTTGGTGAAGGAAATGTTCAAGTAGCTCTAAATCCATGGAATAGTGAAGAAGCTTATGTAATTGAAACTAATCCGAGAATGTCAAGAAGCAGTGCTCTTGCTAGCAAGGCAACAGGGTATCCACTTGCATACATTGCTGCTAAACTTGCACTTGGATATAGACTTTACGAGGTTTTAAACAAGGTTACAGGTAAAACATCTGCTTGCTTCGAGCCTAGTCTCGACTATGTTGTTATAAAGATTCCTCGATGGGATTTGGACAAGTTTCCATATGTTGAAAAAACACTTGGTACAGAGATGAAAAGTGTTGGAGAGGTTATGGCAATTGGAAGAGCATTTTTAGAAGCTTTGCAAAAAGCAATAAGAATGCTTGATATTGGTGAGCCGGGTCTTGTTGGTGGAAGAATCTATGAGGATGATACAATCTCAATTGATTACGTATTGGAGAGGATTAGAAGAAGAGAGCCTTATTGGCCAATCTGGGTTGCAAAAGCATTGAAATATGGAATTAATGTTGACACAATATATGAATTGACTGGGATAGACAAACATTTCCTGAAGCAAATACTAGGTGTGGTGCAATTCTATGAAAATCTAAAGAAAATTAGACAAGTAGAAAATATTGATGAGAAGAGCCTATCTAAAATCGTAGCCGAGGGCAAAAGACTTGGCTTTTCTGATGAGCAGCTTGCTAAAGCTCTTGGCATGGACATGGATAAAATTAGGGAGATTAGGAAAAGGCATGGAATAACCCCAGTGGTTAAGCAGATAGATACCTTAGCAGCTGAGTGGCCTGCTCAAACAAACTATCTCTATTTAACACACAATGGGTGGGAGCATGACATTTCCTTTGTAAGTGAAAAGCCAAAGATTATGGTTCTTGGAGCAGGTGGATTCAGAATTGGAGTTAGTGTTGAATTTGATTGGAGCATTGTTTCATTTGCTGATGAGGCTCGAAAACTTGGATATGAAGTTATTGTAGTTAATTACAATCCAGAAACTGTTTCAACTGATTGGGATATGAATGAAAAGCTATATTTTGATGAGATAACAGTTGAAAGAGTTATTGACATCTATGAACTGGAGAAGCCAAGAGGAGTAGTGGCTTTTCTTGGTGGTCAAATATCAAACAACATTGCATGGGAACTAGAGAAAAGAGGGTTATTGTTACTTGGCTCAGCAGGTTATAGTGTTCATAGAGCTGAGAATAGAGCACTGTTTAGCAAGCTCCTCGATGAGCTAGGTATTAAGCAGCCACCATGGATTGAAGCAACAAATGTAAATGATGTTGTGAAATTTGCTGAAGAAATCGGTTACCCAGTGCTTGTTAGACCAAGTTATGTGCTAAGTGGTTCTGCAATGAACATTGCATGGAACAAGAAAGAACTCATAGACTACATAACAAGAGCTGCTAAGATATCTCCCAAATATCCTGTTGTAGTTTCAAAGTTTATTGATAATGCAATTGAATTTGAAATAGATGCTGTAGGCGATGGAAAAACAGCTGTTGGTACAGTAATAGAGCATATAGAGTATGCTGGCGTTCATAGCGGAGATGCAACAATGACCATTCCATATAGGACATTGCCAAGAGAAATTGTGGAAAAGGCATGTAAAGTGGCTATGAAGTTAAATGAGGTTTTGAATATTAAAGGGCCATATAATCTCCAAATGCTTTATAAAGATGGAGATATATATGTTATTGAATTGAACCTGAGAGCTAGTAGATCAATGCCATTCACAAGTAAAGTAACTGGGTATAACCTAATGAAGGCAGCTGTTGAAGCTGCTTTGCTTAACAAACTTAATACGGTTGTTTTTGAAAATAAGTTCAACTTATTATTGCCAAAATGGTTTGGAGTAAAATCACCTCAATTCTCATGGGCAAGACTAAGAGGCTCTTATCCATTTCTAGGGCCAGAAATGAGAAGTGTTGGAGAGGTTGCTGTAATATCAAGGAAATTTGAAAATGCATTTATTTTAAGCTGGCTTAGCGTTTCTGGAAATAAATTACCATCGAAAGACAACATTATATTAATATACAATCCAATGCAAAAAGACTATGTAGAATTGTACGAAGCATCAAAAACACTTTCCAATGCAGGCTATACTGTAGTTACTATAGATACAATGCCTGTTAAAGGTGTTGATGCAATTTCTGAGACAAAAGTTGTTGAGTATATGATAAATAATAAAGTTGATCTAGTTATAACAACTGGTTATGCGCCGGAAAAAGACTACAGGATTAGAAGATATGCAGCAGACTTGGTTGTACCAATGATTCTAAATCATAGATTAGGAGCAGAATTTGCAAAAAGCTTATCTAAATTCACTTTAGATAATGATGATATTAAAGATATGAAAATGTTTTGGACTAGAATAGAGGATATTATAATGCCCATTGCATAAACATTTTTACCTACTTAAGTCAAACACTTTTCTATAAATCATTGCTAAAGCTTATGCTCAATTATTTGAAGTACTTATTATATTTATAGTCTTGTATTGTTCTCATAAACAAAACAAGTCTCTAAGATGAGTTAATCAATATGCTTTTCTCTCCTTTCTTCGAAACCCCATCCTAACTCCAGTAATCACTATATCACTATTAAAAACTTTAACTGCTATTCCAATTATTATAACACATATTATTATTGATGATGCAAATGATGAAAATGCTAGCATAACCATTTTGGGTGAAAGCCTTGTCATCGCTAAGACGTATACTGTGGGAGCAACTAAAATACCATAAATTATGGAGGTCATAATGTTAAGAGGCATTGATATGAATAGTGATGCTATGCCAAAGCCTATGTATATAAACGTTATTGGTGTGGCCAATATTCCTGCTGTTCTTTCATCTGATGATATAGAGCCTATTAAAACTCCTATAGCTCCACTATATATCAATCCTATTACAAGTGATGCTATAACATATACTGCAAAATCAGGTGTAATAAAATCTAGGTTAAGTGGTATAGCTAGCATATTCTGGCTTTTTCCAACTGGTTGAGATATCTGGCTTATCATGAAGAATAGTGCTAGATAATATATGAGACCAGTTAAAAAAGCCATTACAGCAGATCCAGCTATTTTAGCTAAAACAATTTCTCTTCTTGGAACTGGTTGAGATAGAAGCATTTCAAAAGCCTTCTCAACTTTTTCTATAGCTGTTAAACTGGCTGCTGAGGATGTTGTTAAACCCATCATAAATGATAGAATGAGTATTAGTGCTGTCACCAACTGCACAAAATTGTTTATTTGCTGAATACTCATAGCCTTTCCAAAGACTATAACACTTGAGTTTAATACAACGTATCTTTCCTGTGGAAGTGAATAGTTGTACAATATGCTTATAACCCGTGTAATGACTTTTGACAAAATTGATGAAACTAATTGAAGCACACCAATCTTTGCTTGTAAACTAATTTGCGACAAATCCTCTATCTTAGTATAACCCAAAACAACAATAGGAAGTCCAGATGTAGCATTTTCTGTAAAGCCTTTTGGAATCACTATAACATATGGACTTTTATCCAACGCATAACCAAGGTCTGAATAGAGCTTAACTCCACCAGCTAAAGAAACATTAAAATTCTTTACCACTAAGTTTACAAACTGATTATTTTCCTCAGCAACAACACCAATATTTAATTTTGTTGTTTCCTGAATTGTTTGCGAAATACCAGCTCTAGTAATACTTCCAATAAATCCATAGAAAACAAATATGAGCAATAATGATGCTATAAAGGCAGGGTTTCTAAGTATAGCTTTAATCTCTCTAAGAATAAGTTGTTTAAGAGGCATATTAATGTCCTCAGAACTAACTAGGTTTTGCAGACCTTCTTTAAAAACTTTACAATTTAATTTAAAGCAACACAATTCTACAACAGCGTTAAAGGCGCAATGACTAAAGAGCTTAAAAAGGTTTGTTTAAACAGTAGTCTGGTAGTTTTTGCAGCATATAATTATGTGTGCAGGGAGCTATTCAATGACAACTGCAAATCAAATCTATTTAATGAAGAAACTTGAGGAAAGGTATGGTAGTGTAGGTAAAGTTGCAGGAAGATATTTGGCAGCAGGGCTATCTGTAGAATTTATGCATCCAACGCGATACGGACCTATACACATTGTTGTTAGAGGAAATAACTCTGTTTTTGCTATAGATGTTTTTGACAAACCTGGTAAACTAAGTATAGATGATGTTAAAACATTAATAGAGAAAGCGAGACTTATCAAAGCAAAGCCCATACTATTTCTATATTCCAGTGCTGCTAAAGTTGATGATGATGTTTACAAGTTCTGTATAGAGAATGGTGTTAAGATAAAGATGCTCAAAAAAGAATAGAGGTTGAGACACATGGCTCAAAGAATGCATGACAACACAATTTCAGAAGCTGTATTAAGTGTTGCAAAGCTAATGGCAATATCAGCAATAACAGCTCCAAAAGCTAGAGGCATAGACAATGTAGTTGTTAAGATTTTGAGTGATAGAGATTCTATAGAATTATTGGCTAAGAAAATGGAGGAGCTTTCCAAAGAGTATGGGGAATTCTTTGCAAGAGATGCTAGCAATGTGAGAAGAAGTGCTGCTGTTGTTTTAATAGGTTGTAAAATAATTAGAATGGGCTTAAAAAATCCAGCTAAATGGGTCTTAGATGCTGACACTGTGTGTAACATAGTTAATCTTGGTATTGCAATAGGTTCTGCAGTTAAAACAGCTTCAATACTAAATGTTGATAATAGAGTGATGTTTAGTGTGGGTGTTGCTGCACAAGAACTTGGTCTTATAGATGCTGACTATGCCTTTGGAATTCCACTTTCTGCTTATCCAAAGAGTATCTATTTTGATAGGGTATGGCCACCAAAATAGTTCATATTATGAATGGGATTATGTATATAGGTGTTGAAGATAATGAGTTTAGAAGCAATTTTTACTAAATTCTCAATAAGGTCTAGAAGTATAGAAATTAGAATACAATGCACTAGTTGTTGAGACTTATGGATTTTGCAACAGTGTTTCAATACATTACGGTGTTTATAGTATCCTTTCTTCCCATAGCTGAAGTTAGAGGAGGTATACCTCTTGCATTCTACTACTTCTACAATAGTTCAAGTAAGCTAGCTTTTGCTGTTACACTAGCAGTTATAGGCAATCTTCTAATAGCTCCATTTGTTCTTTATCTGCTTAAATACCTTGATTACATCATTAGAAACTCTAATGTGATTCCAAATAGAATTAGAAAAGCATATTTATGGGTAATTAACTATGTTAAGAAAAAAAGTATGAAATTTGAGAGATATGAGGTACCAGCACTTGCAATATTTGTTGCTATACCTCTTCCAGCCACAGGTGCTTGGACAGCATCACTTATAGCATTTTTAATTGGAATGGAAAAGAAAAAAGCGTTAATAGCCATAGAAATTGGGGTTTTGGGAGCCTCAGCAATAGTACTACTAACATGTTTACTAGGCTTAACAATACTTAAAAAACTGTTTTTAATACCATAAAAAGTGGATGATGAGTCCTAGACCAGGCTAATTGGTGAAGAGTCTCCAAATAGCTGAAAAACACTGAATATATTATTTACTTTTCTGAATTTTCTTGAGATACTCTATGATTCCACCTGATTTCAAAATATCTAGAGCCATTCCACTTAAACCTTTGCACATTATTCTCTTAGAATTGTTTATTATAGCTTCACCAGATTCTATATTAATTTGAATAAAGTCGCCATCTTTAACCTCGTTAGATATTTCAGGACATATAATTACTGGTAATCCATTGTTTATAGCATTTCTATAGAATATCCTAGCAAACGACTCTGCCACAACAGCTTTTACACCAGCAGCTTTAATGGCTATAGCTGCTTGCTCTCTTGAAGAACCCATTCCAAATACTTTACCAGCTACTATTATAGCTCCACGTGCCTTCTTATGAAACTCTGGATCCAGAGGTTCAAACACGTGTTGTGCAAGGTATTCTGGATCTGTATACTTTAGATGCTTTGCTGGTATAATTACATCAGTATCTATTTTATCCCCCAACTTTATGACTCTGCCCTCGACAATCACATCACATCACCTGGCTCAACAATTTTACCACTAACAGCTGCTGCAGCAGCTATAGCTGGTCCAGAGAGATATATTTTTGCTTGAGGGCTACCCATTCTACCAACAAAATTCCTATTAGATGTTGATAAAACAACTTCATTAGGTGCTGCAATACCGAAATGACCTCCTATACAAGGACCACAAGTTCCATATGTTACAATGCATCCTGCTTCAACAAGTGTTTGTATATATCCAAGATTCAAAGCCTTTCTAAAAACATTCCATGAAGCTGGTATTGCTATACACCTTGTTTTAGCCTTTTTACCTTTCATTATTTTTGCAGCTATTTCAAAATCCGATAGTCTTCCATTTGTACATGAACCTATAAATACATAATCTACTTCAGTTCCCCACACATCCCTCACACTCTTAACATTGTCAACACTATGTGGTGCTGAAACAAGAAAATCAACTTTGTCAAGCTCAATAGTATACTCATCAACATACTTAGCATCAGGATCTGGTGTAACGATTTTGGGTTCAAAACCCCTCTCACTTCTTATATAATCAACTGTAACAGAGTCTGGTATAAACATGAGTGTATCAGCATTCATTTCAATACCCATGTTAGCAACAGTTACTCTGTAATCCATTGGAAAGCTATTGGGATTGTCAACAAAAACCTCTATGGACATTCCATTGAAGTAATCAGATTTGAAAACCCTTAGTATTTCCAAGGCAACCTCCTTGCCTGTAATCCACTCCCTGGGACTTCCCACAAGCCTTATCTTAAATGGTTGTGGAACTGTAAGCCACGTTTTACCAGTTAAAACAATTGCAGCAATATCGCTTGCACCAAGCCCTTGTGCAAAAGCACCCAATGCTCCTGAGGTAGTTGTATGGCTATCAGCAGCCATAACAACTTGTCCAGGCAAAACATATTTTTCTATCAATACCTGGTGAAGTATTCCAAAGCCAGCATCGTGGAAATTCTTAATGTTATATCTCTTAGCAAATAATCTTATGTTTTGTTGAATTTCAGCACTTCTAACATCTGGTGGTGGAACAAGATGATCAAATGCTATCACAAGGGAATCTAGATTATGTATTCTTGTTTCACCAAGTTTTTCAAGAACCTCAATTACGTGATACCCTGTTAAATCGTGAAAAGCCACAATGTCAACTGCAACCTCTACAACATCTCTAGGCGAAACACTTCTTCCTGAGGCTCTTTCCAAAATTTTTTCTGTGAGAGTCTTACCCATTGACATGCACCAAATAAGCTGCAATTACACAAAAATAAAAACTTGATTGAAGCTAGTAAATTCAATGTTCATAATCTAAATCTTCTTTCAACTTTTTTAACTTTTTTCTCCCAATCCACACCAATTCTTTTCTTCAATCCTTTAACATTGTTTACATAATTTATCGCAGACAAAGCTGCTATAACTCCTGAAGCAGCAGCTATTACAGCTTGTTTATATGGAGTATTGCTTGCAAGATCACCTGCAGCAAAAAGACCTGCTGTCTTTGTTTCTCCTAGATTATTCACAATCACTTCTCCTCTCTCATTTAAGTCAACGAATGGCTTTAGAAAATCTATTCTTGTTTCAAACCCCATTTCAACAAATAAAGCATCTACAGAAAGCTCCACCTTCTCACCATCTCTATCAACAACTACCTTCTCCAGCTTTCTATCACCATGTATAGCAACAACTTTATACCCCTCGAATATTTTCACATTTGCAAATCTCTTTGCATGCTCTATACTTAAATCTTTTTGATAAGGCACAATATAGTAAACTTCTTTAGCTAGAGGAGCAAGCAATTCAATGTTCTCAACACCCTTTTCACCAAAGCTTACAAGAGCCACAGCCTTCCCCTTGTATAAAGGAGCATCACAAATAACACAATAGCTCAACCCTCTGCCAACAAATAGGTCCTCATTAGCTAGGCCAAGCTTTCTTGGAGCCTTTCCACAAGCTGCAACAATAGCTATAGACTCTATAACTAAACCCTTCTTTGTTTTAGCAATGAAGACATCACCTCTTTTCTCCAATAACATAACTTCATCTATAATGATTTCAGCACCAAAGCCTTGTGCTTGTTGCTGAATTTTTAATACAAGGCTTAAACCACTCGAAGATTCAAACCCAGGGTAATTCTCTATAACACTAGCATAGGATAGTTGACCACCTATGTCAGCAGCTACTACAACAACTTTAAGATTTTGTCTTGCAATATATAACGCTGCTGATAAACCAGCTACACCACCACCAATAACAAGAACATCACTTTTAATAACAGCTTCCTCACTCATTGCTAGCCACATTCTAATACAGCCTCTTCTTATTTCATTACATCATTATCTGAATTTAAAATATTTTTTATAATAAATTAATACTTGCCAACTTTATTTAAATTCTTATAACGATTTATATAAATGATGAAATATTTTTATGAGTGAATATATCACTACAATACAAGAGTTTCATTACTTTATATACAATAAACTTTATTCCCACAATAACTAAAGTTGATGTGGGTATAGAAATGGGTTACAATGAAGAGAAGATAAAGGAGGATATAGTTAATGTAATGAGAAATTTATATAGAAGAGGCTTAGTTTCTGCCTTATCTGGCAATGCAAGTATTAGAATTCAAGGATCAAACTATGTTTGGATTACTCCAAGTGGCATATTTAAAGGTGGTTTAAGAGTTGATGACTTGGTTAAAATTGATTTGAATGGAAATGTTATTGAAGGGTTTAGAAAGCCCTCAAGTGAGTGGAGATTTCATGTTGCAATATATAAAAGCAGACCTGATATCAATGCAGTAATCCATGCTCATAATCCAATAACTGTTGCTTATTCTATTGCAGGTTTAAGACTTGATGAGTCTTTGTTATCTGAAGTGCTATTGTTTATAAAAAGAATTGAGTATATACCATATATAGAACCTGGAACGGAGGCATTAGCAAAACTTGTAGGTGAAAAAGCTAGAACAGGCTGTAATGCAATGATTCTTGAAAAGCATGGTGTTATTGGTATGGGGAGAGATATTTATGAAGCTGAAATGATTGTTGAATCTCTGGAGGATCTAGCTTATGCTCAGTTACTGTCAAAGTTGATAAGGTTTCTTAGTAGAGAATAGGAGAGTTTACATGATTTTGTGTAATGCTTTATTAAGTGCTAACATGTTTTACAATACCTTCTCAAATACTTCATCATATTCAACTTCGCTTAGCCTAGGCCTTAAATACATAATGCTATCTGGAGGTAAATAGCTAAGTAGGTTATATGTCTTCAATCCTGTTTCGCCTAACTTTTTAACACTTTCCATTATTACTCCTTTTGCCTTTGCTACATCATTGTAGATTGCCACAGCTGTTGGCATAATAACAAGTATTTTGTTTATCTTATCCAATAGTTTAATATATGGTGTTGCAGCATCGTTAAAGGATTCCACTATAACAACATCCTTTCCACTTGAAACTCTTGATAGACATTGATCCAAGTTTTCTTCAACACTACTTGATTTAAGTAAGCCAATGAAACTTTCAATTGATACATCCTCAGCATTGACATTTACTGAAAATCTTTCTATAAGGTTTCTCAAATATGGGGAAAGGTTAGTAATGTTAGATTTAAATATGTAGTGTTTCGATTTTTCAGAAGAGCATTCACTGTATCTTGCTAAAACAATTTGCTTAAATTGGCTATCCAAATCCTCTAAATAGTTAGGCAATGCTCTATTCAATATATATTTCACTGGATCTGGAGGAGCCATCAGAATATCAACTGGGTTAATGATCTGGGGCTTTTCATTCAATTTCAAAATAGTTATATATTTCATAACATCCTCTCCTACAAGAACACCAGCATCAATACTATATAGAAAAGACTTGTACTGGCTCCACAAATTATGACCTGCAACAGGCTTAAACAAACCAATGCTATAACCCTTTTCCATAAGCCTCTTAGCCAAGCCTATCACAAACCATGTCTTTCCTGAATCATATGTTAAAAGCCCTGAAACAAGTACTATAACTGCTCTTGACATCAAAACCCTACCTAGCTGAAACTATTTTTGCATAAAATTTAAATGTTTAAAAACCTCTGTAGTTCTCAGGGGTGCAAAATCTTGAGTATTACCGTCATCAAAAGAGATGGTTCGAAAGAGGAGTTTATACCGGAAAAAATAGTTGTTAGTTGCTTAAAAGCTGGAGCTACAGTAGAAGCAGCAAGAAAAATTGCAAAAATAGTTGAAGCAAGACTTCTAGAGCAAAACGTAAAGGAGGTTAGTGCCAGAGATTTAACAAAAATGATTCTAGAATTGCTGCGAAAAGAAAATGAAGAGTGGTATAGAAACTGGATAGTATTTGACAGAGCCATTAAGAGAAGAAAAACAGAAGAGGAGCTTGCAAAATAATCAATTTTTATCAAACTGTAATGCGATGAACCACTCCAAATATTTTTGATTTGGGGTGGTGAGCCAGCAATATAATGTTTTGATGATGAAGAAGAGCCGATATGAGTTGTGATGAGATTATCCTCAGCTGATTAATTCGATGTAGTTTTGATGTGAAAATCATTTCAAAATGTTATGAAGTTATATAATGTGCTTGTATCTATTTGTAATAACTTACCTCATCAGAGAATGAGTGGAACTGATGTAGCTAAACCCATTGCTAGTACTATTGCCAGGAACTGATATGGTCCAAGACTAATTGCCAATCCTCCTAGTAACGATCCTATAACTGAACCAAGTTCTCTAAAGATGAAATATGTTGATGTTCCAAAACCAGACCGGGCTTCAATATAAATGTTATACAATGTGGAATCTAGAAGCATGAAAATTGTTGATGTTGTCAAAATGTACAAAACCAAGTAGGTAACATTAGACACTAGGTTAAAGCCCATTACTAGTACTGCTAAGCGTAATAGAAATAGTGAAAAGGCAAGGAACCTACTTGAAAAATCTGTATTTCTTAGTAAAAAGCTGATTAGTGCTGATGCAACAGCAGCTACTCCATACACTTTCCACATATCTGTCAATATTATTTTAGACTTCAATACTAATGGTATTACCGTGAAGATGTAATCACCTACTGCTACAGCTCCTGCTGTGGTTATCAACACCCTTATTGATGATATATTCTCCGCGCTGTTCCAAACCTTCATAAACACATCTAAAGCTGTTTTCGGCTTATCTAAATAGAGTAGAGATGATGATGCCTTGATGTAGTGGCCTATTCTATCCAGCATCTTATTTAGCTTGTAGAATCTTCTCTCAAAAGACATTATTAGTGATGGCATTAAAAATCCAGATATTGCAGCACCTAGTAGAACAGCATGGAAAAGGTTTACAATTAATGTTGCACCAAACATTGATGCCATCATAAGTGTAGCCCCTCTTACAATATTGTTTGCAACTCTATTATACAAGGTCATTTTATTCCAAAAATCGCTATCGAAACTTTCTAGTATAGTTACATTTATAGCTAGATTTAGTGAGGCAATTGCAACAGCATGCAGTATATAGATTAGAAATCCAATAACATAATTTATGCTATTAAAAAAATATGCTATGACCGAAACACATATCAATGTAATTACGCAAAGCAATTTGTTATGACCATCATCTGCTAAAGAGCCTAGAAACTTGTTAGCAATAATATAAACAATACTCCAAGCAGCACTTAGAACCCCCATGTAAACCCCACTAACATTATTTAGTGTATAAGCTATGAACACAAAAAGTAGAGGATCCAACGCAGATAAAATGCCATATACAAAAGTTGATATGAAGTACCACATCATTTTAATAGCCCATATAGGTTATTCCACAATCAATAAATATAAAAAGACATTACACTCTTGAAACAATACAATATTGTGTTGCTTAACCCTAGATATCCTCTATATTCCTTCTTGCATAGAAGAACATGATTAACCTACCCACGAAAGACGCTATGAAAACAGCGTTCATTAGAAGTATGTTTAATGATGCAACTGTGGCGCCAAGCCTTGTCGCAATTCCTGCAAAAATATTTGTTAAAACTCCTAGCAAAGAGACCATGTATATCCTTTTCTCTCCACCTAAATAAATATTGTATATACCTGTTACCAAGTTAAATGCTGACCAGCTCGCACCAGAAAATATGTTTAGCAATATTTGACTCTCCATTGTTGATGAAACTAAAAACAATGCAGGCACGAGTGATATAGGGACTATGCTATAAACCATTGTATTTCTTCGTGAAATTCTATGCGAAATTTTTACTAAAATATAGTTTCCCACTGCATTAGCTAATGTACTAGCAATTGTGTTCAAGGAAATCCAATTTTCATTACCATTGAAAATCTTTATTATATAGAAATTCCATAGAGCACCCGGTATATTCACAAAAAATGTGAAAAGAGACATAAACAATATATAGCTTTTAATGGCTTTATGATTAAGCAATGCCTTGAATTCTTCAAATAGTGTGAACAAATCAATTGTTTTATTTTCTCTTCTGTTTAAGTCTCTCATTAAGAATAGGGCTGATGCAGATGCTATTGCTGTGGTAAAGGACGTTATGTACACCACTCTATACGCGTAAAACATTTCAATAGAGTTAAATAATGCTAGTGAAATAACAAGTGCTAGAACTGAGGATGTCAGGGTATAGAAGTTTACTCTGCCAAATACTTTAACAGATTCTTGAACAGGTATAATATCGCCAATTGTATCAACATATGCTAAACCCCCTACAGCACCTGAGAACTGAGCCACGGAAACAAACAAGTATATAATGTTCTTATTTATAGCATCTGAGAACCCTGTCAATGCCCAAAAAATGAGATTAACTGTTGCGCATGTTTTCCATATCAATACTCTTTGTGATCTATATCTATTTACAATAAAAGATCCCAACATATTTCCTAGGGATATCATTAAAAGATTTAGAAGAGTTAAATTACCCAATCTGTTAACATCAAAACCAAGAATTTTTATTGCATAAGCTTGGTAATATGTAATTGAAATTGTTGTTGAGAAACTGTATAGAATTGAGTGTATAACCCATATGTTGTAATACTTAATCCACTCTTTCTCCAACCCTAATAACCTTAACTAGTTATGTTGTTTTCCTAGTATGTGGCCTATGTCTTGATTTTAGCTTCTGGAATTAGATTTCTAATTTCCTTTTCCAATGTTTCTATAATCTTTCCAAGCTTTCGATAGTTAACGACTCTAAGTTCCACTATAAAAGTAGATGCATCACCACTAGATCCTGAATACATGATTTCAGGTTCCGTTGCCAGCTCCTCTTCAATGCTTTTAACAGCTTGAGCAATAGCGTTTTTTGCGTTATCAACATTATATGTTGTAGGTACCAATACCTGAACTCTTGTAACAAGGCCAAGTAATGTAAGTCTATTTGTTATAATGCTGTTCAATACTTTTACATATGGCACAAAAACTTTTTCTGATCTAGGTGTCTCACCCCAAAGACCAAGTGAATCAAAGTCTAAAACATGAATGTTCAGCCCCTCTATCTCTATCCAATCTCCTCTCCTCACAATGTTGCGATACCTTACATAAAGCTCTGCTCCTATATTTCTAAGCACATCATAAAACATGAAAACAACTGCTAATCCTATAACTAAAAGCAATACAGAAAAAACCTGTATCTCCGGAGCAATTATATTAGCAGCAATAATTGCTGCAACAAAATATAGAAGAAGCTTAAAAAGTTCAGAAATTCTCACAATATACTCTGCCTCAACAGTTTTAAAAAATAGCTGAAGTATTTTTGTCAAGAGCCTTGTAATTGCCCACACAACTATAATAACTATTGCTGCTGCAATTATTCTATAAACCAACGGTAGTAGTGATTCAATTATGCTGCTCATAACACATCTAACCATATTCCTTTAATCTTATTGTTTCTAAGTATCTTCTGGCATAAACCTCTTCATATTTTCTAAAAAGTTTTTCTACTTCTCTCACAGTTTTTTCAAGACTTTCAGCAACACCAATCAAAACTATGTAATCACCTGTACTAAGAATAGAGTTTTCAGATACTTTATTTCCAAAGCGATTGAAACAATACAAAGTTACGTCAGATCCATACTCCTTAACCTTTTCCAATATTTCACTAATTGGTATATTGAATAAGGCTCTTCGAAGAACTCTATATACAGCTATTTCCAATTTCGGCAAAGCCGAGAAAGGTGCTGAAACAACCCAAGTATCTGGATGTATAAGAGCGTGGATATTGCTATACAAAAACTCATCAGCATTTATTATGTAGGTTGCACCTTCACTTATAAAGATTTCTCTATTGTTAGAGTTGTGAAGTATGGTAACTATTATTGGGATTGAATATTGCTTAACAGCTTTTATAATAGATACATTCTTAGAGTCCTCATCCATAGCCAATATAGCTATGTCATATTCTCGCAGCTCTTGCATTGCTGCTAATTGCTCCACATTGTTAAATTGTTTGAATTCATATCCATAGTACTTGCTTAGAACCTCCACCTCTTCATCATCACTAACAACTGTTACCTTTGGTTTTGGTTTAAGCATGTAGACAACACTTAGAATGGGCCTCACATACTTTTTGCTTAAAGCTATAAACACCTTCATTTACAGCAAACCCTCTATCAACTTCTTACCAAGTTTTTCTTCAATAATCCTTTGTCTAATCGCTAAATTTACAATAGATTTTGCAAGAGACTTTATAAAGATATCCTCTACACCATTGAATAATTCAGGAATAGTATCTACACATTCACTATGCTCTATCCTTACACTGGATTTATCTATAAATAAGGTGTTGAGTAAAGCCAAATGCTCATAGCTCCACAAAGTATATTCATCAAGATCAAAATATTTTCTCAAACCAATAACTAGTGAATATGATGGAAAATTAACATTGTTAATCCCCAGAACGTCTTTTAATATGGGAGCAACTACTCTATTGTATGATTTTTCAAAGTTGCTAGATGTGAATGGAATTGATAAAAACATTTTATATTTACCTAATTCTATATCTTCTATAGCATTTTTCACGAGAGATTTTTCAATGCATTTAGAATCTGCATTTACAAACACCAAAACCGGTTCATGTACTAAACTCACTGATCTTTTCATGGCATATCCTCTTATTAGAGGCGGATCTATATAAAATATGGGTATTTTCCAAATAACTCTACTAATAGAAACACCATAAAATATAAGATATTTTTCTGTAAAAATATCTTCTTTAAGTAAACTCTTCAACTTCTTAATGTGGCCAAGAGTAAGCCCAATCAAGGCTACATGTCGAGTTTCATTTTTTAAGCTTCTCAGCATTAATACACACAAAGTAAGTTTTGTAAGAAAGGTTTTTGAATTTTCATAACAGTTTTGAAGTACCTCATCCTGGGTTGTATATGAGCTATATTGTAATTACGGAAAAGGATTTGGAGGCACTTGTCAAAGCTGTAAAACTTGGTGAAGAAATTAAGCCAAGTCAGCAAGCAAAAAGAGATGTTTTTAAAGAGTATGGTATAACAGGAACTTTTAAGGATAGAATATTGACTGCAATATACTATGATATTTGGAAAAGAGTGGGAATAATAGATAGAATAGCGTCTGAAATAACAAATGTTTCTAATGTAGCCATTTTGGATCCGTGGCTCAGAGCCTCATTAAGAGTTGCAATAGAGATTTTGGTTTTTGAAAGGTTTATTAAGGAAAGTAGATATAGAGATGCCAAGAATTTATTCATAACATATTTTAAAAGAAGAATAGCAAAAATGCTTTCAGACCATACGCATTCATATGTAGGGGCGTATTTCTGGGATATAATAGATAAAATAGCTTCATATAAATGGGAGCCGAGAAATGTTATGGAGAAGTGGGAGTATAAATACATGGTTTCACAAACAATAATCAATAAGTTATTGAATCTTGTAGGAAAGGAGGAAACCATAAAAATTCTCAAAGAATTCAACAAGGTATATCCTATTAGCATTAGAGTAAATACTTTAAAGAGCTCAGTGGAAGAAGTTGTAGAGGAATTAAAAAAGAGTGGCATTGAACCACAAAGAAGTGAATATGTTTCAACTGTTCTCAAATTCAAAGGTCCTTATAACTTTGATAAGTCCAATCTATTCAAGGAGGGTAAGATAGTAATTCAAGAAGAGGCCTCAGCTCTAGCCTCAATAATTCTCAACCCAAAACCTGGTGAAGTAGTTGTTGATATGTGTGCAGCACCAGGGGGTAAGACACAACATATTGGCGAGTTAATGAAAAACAATGGCATTATATATGCTTTTGACATAGACGAGCTAAGAATAAAAAGAATGAAAGAGCTTTTAAAGAGAACAGGTATTGAAATTGTAAAGATTTTCAAGGAAGATGCTAGAAATGCGCCAAAAATACTTGGTGTTGAAGTTGCAGATAAAATCTTGCTTGATGCTCCATGCTCATCCAGTGGAACTATTATGAAGAATCCGGAGTTAAGATGGAGAATAACTGAAGAGAGAATAAATGAGCTAACAAAACTTCAAATGGAGCTTCTAGAAACAGCAATAAAACTTGCTAAAAAAGGTGGTAGAATACTATACACAACATGCTCCTTATTCAGAGAGGAGAACGAGGATATTATACAAAAGATTCTTAATAAGCATCATAACAAGGTAAGACTTGTACCATTAAATGGGCCCTTCGATCAAGGATTTCTTCCAGGTACCATGAGAGCTTGGCCACATAAACATAAAACCTATGGATTCTTTTACGCGCTTTTAGAGGTTTTTTGAGAATTAATTGAATTTGCATTTATTTTACTTACCCATGTTGTATTCTTTATGTATTAAAGACATCTCCTTAACAAAATTTATAAACGTATTTAACTTATTTAGCTATACAAAAATTATTTTGTCTAAGAGGAATGGTATCATGACCAAGTTCAGTAGATTGAGTATACCAAAGGATGAGGAAGATGTTAAGAGAATAGCTGATGAAATAATGAAAGAAGAGGCAGGAAATGAAGCTGTTGCAGAGGAGGCTCATGAGCATAGACATGCAGCTCCAAACTTAGATATGATTTCTCATGAATTAGCACATATTCAAGAGCTTCTCATTCACATTATTCAGAGTATTAGAGAATTAAGGGATTCTGTTGATGGATTAGCAGCTGTAGTTAGGAAAAGCTTAAGAACACTAAGCTTAATTCAATTCATTAACACTACTAATGATAATGAGCTACGTGCAAAGCTACTAGAGCAAGTGTTGAGGGATATTGGTATAGAAACAAGGAAATGAATAATGATTTAAATGTTTTCTTTTTGATATAGTCCACGATAAACAAACTTTGTTTCTTTATCAAGTTTTATAAAAATTAGTTGTGCTATTTGAGCACCTTTTTCAATGTCTACACCGTTTGGATTGAAAACTGTTAAAAGACCTTCTCCTCTTCCCTCATATCCTGGATCCCAAACAGCAGTATATATTGTTGTACCGTTTCTTATTAATGTTGACCTAGGTATTGCAAGAGCTATTGCATTACTCGGTACTCTCACAATCTCCTTATATCTAATTCTATAGGCACCTGGTGCCAAATGATATACATTATTTTCTGTTTTTGCCTCCTCAACCTCAGCAAGCTTTCTTGAATTCACAGCTAAAACACCTTTACCTTTGAACACAAAAACCTTATCTAAATGTAGTTTAAGACCACTGCAGTCAACATCATCTATACTAAGACCAAATAATTCAATTATGGTTTCTGGTGATAAAACTACCATGCTGCATCACCAAATATAATTATTAAAACAACTATTTAAGTTGTGTCATTCAAAATATTTTGCAGTGCCATTTAGTGTACTGTTTTTGACAAATATCTTGGAGCATCAATTGGTCTATTCAAAATCACTCCAAGTTTGTATGCTATAAACTGAAGTGGTATAGCTAAAGCTATTGGTGCTAAGTGTCTTTGTGTATAGGGTATCAATACCTTTGTTGCACCACCAACCTCAGTTATTTTTGCATCAGATTCAAATCCTATAACAATTGTTGTAGATTCTTTCTCAATAGCCATTGACACAAGGTTATATGTTGATTCCAATGCCTGTTTCTCAACAGGCATTATGAATACAGAGAATATTCCTTTTTCAATAATTGTTTGTGGTCCGTGTTTGAACTCCCCTGCTTCCACACCCTCAGCATGAATATATGCTGCTTCCTTAAATTTCAATGCGCCTTCTAAAGCCAGTGGATATGTTAAACCTCTTGATATTATGTAGCCACTTCTGCAGCTAGCTATCTTCTTAGCAGCTTCGTTTGCCTGTTCCTCAATTCTTGCCATATTCATGCTAAGCTCTTCACTAAACCTCCTCACATCCCTTAGTCTATTCCTGTATTCCTCCTCACTAATTCTTCCACCAACTCTTCCAGCTTTCAAAGCAATTAAGTATAGAAGAAGCAGTGTAGATGTAAATGTTTTTGTTGCTGGTATTGCGATTTCGGGTCCAGCACCTATTGGAAGATATAAGTTTGATAGGTTAGCTAGTCTAGAACCAATATAGTTTGTAAGTCCAAGAATTGTCGCACCTCTTAACTTAGCTTCAAAAACCGATGATAACACATCACTTGTTTCACCTGATTGTGATATAGCCACAACAACTGTTCCAGGACCAACATTATCAACATGATAAAGCGGAAACTCAGCAGCGCTTACAACAACTGATGTTACACCAGCTAATTCAGAAAAGTAGTATGAGCCTATATGTGCTGCGTGAAGACTTGTTCCATTAGCAATCATGAAAATTTTTTCAGCATCGATTACAAGTCTTGCTGCAAAAGACAAATACTTCTCTTGCACAGAATACAATGTTCTTAAAAGTGATTCAGGAACCTCATAAATTTCTCTCAACATATTATGTGGATAGCCATCCTTATCCACATATCTACTATCAATGTCTATGTTTTTAAAATCTTTAGTAACTCTACTCCCATCAACAGTCTCAACAACAATACCAGAATCGCTAACTAAAGCCATCTCCCCTTTTTCAAGCTTGAAATACTTATCGACAACACCATACATAGCACCTCGACCAGACGAAATTACTATATAATCGCTAGAAACACCTACATAAAGAGAAGGCCCATGAGAATATGCTACAAAGCATTTACACTTGGAATCTAAAGCCACCATGCTGTAGAATCCATCCAAACTTTTCACAACATTTCTAAATGAGGATAGAAGATCATAGTCTTTTCTAATGTTATCTTCAATCATATGAGCAACAATTTCGAAATCGCATCTAGAAATAACCTTATGCCCATTTATAATAACAGCATCCTTCAATGCTTCATAGTTTGCTATAGCCCCATCACCAACCACAGCTATTCTGTTAGTACAATCAGTATGGGGCTGAGTATTATCTATATGTGGCTTGCCATGAGTTGCATACCTTGTATGGCCTAGTACAATCCATGACGATATCTTATTCAGTCCATACTTCTCACTCACATAGTCTATTCTCTGAGCATCCTTATACACTGCAATACCATCAAATGGTATAGCTACACCACTTCCATTAAATCCTCTAAATTCAAGAAGCTTAAGACCCCTTAAAACTTGGTTAATAACATTGAGCTTTTTAGGAGACAAAATAGCATAGATTCCACCCATTTTCAACACCACTTAATGTTTTATTTATTTAGCATTTATAAATCTAATATATGGTTAAGTATTTGCCATCATATCTTATAATGCCCATTGATATAGCAAGTCTAAGAATGTTTATAACTTGTTCCTTATCCATGTTCTTTCTCTTTGTTATATACTTAAGAAAATCGGATACTTTTATAGATCCAAATTCATTAACAATTTCCTGAAGCTCATCATAAACAATGTATAGATCAGGTGGCAGCTTATATTCAATTAATTCACACATATTCATTTTTAAAAACAAGTAGCCCAATACACGATTACCTTCCATTTTAGAGATCTTGTATAGATTTGGCTTGACAATTCTAACGTTATAGAATATTTTATTGTCACCAACACTATTATATCTCCTAACAGAATTAACTAGACAAATACTACAAGCTTCGCCACTATCTATACACTTAGATAAAGTTTCAACTACTTTAATAATGCATGAGCTATTCGACGATATTGATGCACAAACATGTATTTCCACTTCATCATCTTTACACAAATTTTTCATTGCTTGTTCTATGTATGTATCATCAAAATATATGCATGGATTCCTTCCTCTAATATTCAACTCCTTAGAAAGCCATAGAGAAAAAACTATGTTAAAGTTACTGTAAGGGGATATGAACACAAGCTTTCCATGTGTTACTATATCAGATATCAAATGCTCTAATCTAATTAATTTCAAGATTCTAGAACCTAATAAAAATTAGAAAAAAGTTTATGTTTTTTATTTATTTTTTGTTTGT